>CAKUIK010000078.1 GCA_934661005.1 uncultured Slackia sp. | reverse complement strand
GCCATTTAATAGTGGTGCCGGTGCGGTTTTCGTCGGAGGGCTCAACTTGCAGCGCTTTCTTCTTGGCGCCGACGACCTTGCCCTTCTTGAAATGCAGGGAGTATTTGTTGCCGTCGCGCCATACCGTGACGTCCATATATTCGGAGGCGTACTGCGTGGCGCACGAGCCCAGGCCGTTGGTGCCCAGCGAGAAGTCGTAGTCGCCGCCTTGGTTGTTGTTGTATTTGCCGCCCGCGTACAGCTCGCAGAACACGAGCTCCCAGTTGAAGCGCTTTTCGGTGGGGTTCCAGTCGAGCGGGCAGCCGCGGCCGTTGTCTTCGACCTGAATGGAGCCGTCGGCGAAGGCGGTAAGCGTGATGAGGTCGCCATAGCCTTGGCGGGCTTCGTCGACCGAGTTGGACAGAATCTCGAAGGCGGCGTGCGCGCAGCCGTCCAAGCCATCGGAGCCGAAAATGACGGCAGGGCGCAGGCGTACGCGCTCCTCGTCTTTCAGCTGGCGAATGCTATCGTTGCCGTAATTGGCCGTGGTGTTTGCCATTCTCGCTCTTTCGATGGTAGTGTTCCTTCGCGCGGCTCGCTGCCCTTGTGGGCGCCGCCGCACTTCCCGCCTGGGTCTCGCCGCTGCGCAAGCGTGGCGTTGATGGCGGATTGCTGCTAGGCCAGGCATTGCTGGCCGGGTTGTTCAAACGCTGACTTTACCACATGCCGCGCGCGTACCGAGACGATGACACAGCAAAAACATCGGACGTATGTTCGATAAGCGCGAGAGCTTCGGCTACCAGGCGGTGCGTTGGTGAATGAGTGCCTCGATGAAGGCGATATCGCGTTCGGCATCATAGGTATAGACGAGGTCGAAAGGATTCACTGCGAGCTTGCGTACGCCCGCGCCGAATTCGGAGCGAATTGATTCGGGCACCGCTTTCGAGCCGATGTCGCCGGCGGCCTCGATTGTGTCGAGGATGTCGAAGATCTTTCTTTCGATTTTTGCGGACGTCACGCCTGCGAGGTCGCTCGCGAATCGATCGGAGTAGAGCAACTTAGTCATGTTGCGCGCGTTTCCGTTCGACTGCGGCAAGGAGGTCGGCTCTCGATGAATGGAAGCGCCCTTGCGCGAAATCTTCCCGCGATTCCCTTAACGCTTCCGCCATGCGCGATTCATAAAGCGCGTTTTCAACGGCGCTGTCGATTTGCTTTTGAAGTACATCTTCGGACATAAAGACATACTTTCCCCGACCGTTTTCGGTGATGTAGACGATTTGCGTATCGGCGAGCTGCTTGATTTCCCGCTGTTGATTCTTTAATGCGGTTGAAGGGTAAATCGGCGGCATGGCGCGGTTTCCTTCCCTTGAATCGGTCCGTAATAACGGTCTTGATTACGGACCTATTGTAGCATGAGAAAGGTTCTGCCGGACTGCTATCTTGGAACGGGAATGACGTTATCCTTGGACGTGTTTGCCGAAATCGTTTTCATGGCCGTGACTTCCGGTCCCGTTGGCGTTGCGAGCGCCTTTGCCTTGGCCGTTACCCATTCCGGCGTGCTCGCCCTCCCCTTCGCTTGCATCGATGCCGTTTTCGGCGAGTATATCGTGCAGTTCGCGCATGCTCATAGAGGCGCATTCTTCGGCTGAAATATCGACTCCGGCTTCTTGAAGAGCCTGGTAGGCGCGGTATTTCGCGACGCCCATGCCCGAATCGTGGGCGGCTTGGCGCTCCTCGGTGGTCGTGCAGTTGCAGTGGGCCTCGCC
>CAKUIK010000077.1 GCA_934661005.1 uncultured Slackia sp. | reverse complement strand
ACAGCGCGGAAATCATCCGCACCGTGTTTTCCGCGCCGGAGACGTACGCCGTTTGCCTGAAAGAAGACAACAGGGCCATCGGAAGCATAGGGTTGATGATCGGCGCGCAGTCCGACAAGGAAATCCCGGACACCGAAGGGGAAATCGGCTACTGGATCGGCGTCCCGTTCTGGGGCAAGGGGCTGATACCGGAAGCGGCACGAGAGCTCATTCGCCATGGTTTCGGGGACTTGGAACTGGACAAAATATGGTGCGGGTGCTTCGACGGGAACGAGAAATCGAAACGCGTTCAGGAAAAATGCGGCTTCACTTGGCACCACGCCCGCAAGGACGTCTATTGCGAGCTGATGGGCGACATCCGCACAGAGCAGATCTCTTGCCTGACGAGAGGCGATTGGCTGAGTCGGTCTAAAGCTCGATAAGCAGCATGGTTCTCCAACGGATGCTCTTATATCAGGGCGAAGGGGATCGGGGGATTCGGGATAGCGACAGAAACCTACGAGGCGCCCGTAAAGCTCGGCATCAACGCCGTCGAGCCAACATGCTCAATGGCGTTTCCCTTTGCCCTGAAGCGCCTCTCGAACCATTGCAGGTCGGTGGCTCCCTTGATTCGTTTTTTCCCGCCCAATCGTCGTGCAACAGCCTCAATCAGTAACAGCCAAGCCCCACATCACCCTGGAACAGACCCCTAAAAAGAAGCGCTCACTTGTCGAAGCTCATTGACAGCTGGTTTTAACGAGCCATAATGATTCCAGACAGAAAAACCTATTGGTTTTGTAAGGCGGGGGCGCGCGAGCGGTTCCGCCTAGTTTTTATCTAGAGCCGCCCCGCTAAGTCCCAGCGCCAATCGGCGCCAGCCTCGTTCGCGGCAATTTCAAAGTTTCGCCTCACGATGCCCTTATCAATCATATTGAGCCCGCTTTGGGGCGCCTCGATGCGAACGGTTTTCCCATCGCGGAGCAGCGTGATCTTGAAATTCTGATTGTTCATCGCCGTAGGCGCCAGCTGCGCGGCTTCCATAGTCGCCGCAAACCACGCCGGTGTATTCGCGCATTCAACGGCAGAAAGCGCCTCGACGCTCTTCGTCTTCCGCGAAAAGCCTTGCGTTTTCCCGTGGCCCACGGCAATAACCAGGCGAACTCTCTTCCCAGGCGCCACAACGGCGCGCGATTTCTTGCGCGAGTACAGCGCGCACCAGCACGTATTGAGCCCCATATCTTGCGCGGCAAGCACGATTTTCTGGCCCCAATAGCCAATGGCTTCATCAACGGCCGTCCGCCTCGCGCCGCGCATCTCGACGCAACCCGCCCCGGTCGCGCCACCCGCTGCCGCACCTGTCGCAGAGCCCGTCGCCGCAGCTTCCGCCGCCCCCGCTGCCGCGCTCGCCCCGCTCGTCGCACCGCTCGCCTTGGCGTCATCAACCACGAATGCGACATGCGTGCGGCACCCGCGAATCAAGCCGAAACGCGCGATCACGTTGAAAACTTCAGAGTTGTCGCCCACGAGCTGAATATCAAGGCCGCTTTCGCGCGCACATTCCGCAACGACAGCGCCAAGCGCGTCAAACTCGTCCTGCGTAAGAGGCTTTCCGTCATAGTCGCGCACAGAATGGCGCCCCCGAATCGTTTCAACGGTAATCATGCGCCCTTGCTCCCTTTCGCCCGCATCACTTCGGCCACTTCGTTAAGCCCATTCTACGCAACCGCGCGCAAGGGAGCGCCTCGTTCGATTATTACATCGAAATCGACTTCGTGGGGCACGCGCGAACGCATTCACCGCAACGCGCAAGCATCTCGCAACGCAGGCCGCCAAGTCACGTAGCCACCGCCAAGCGTCCAAAACAAACAAGGAGCCGAAATCGCCAAGACTTCAGCCCCAATTTTCTACCCACAATACCATATGAGTCATTGTTTTATCAGTCTTGTTTTCGCAGATAAACCGCAGTATTAAGCATTGTCCACGTTTTAAGGAGGATGCCATGAATGTCCACCTGCTCCACACCGCGCTCGAGGCCTGCGAAGAGCCAATCGCAACGCGAGCCGCCGCCATGCTAGGCGCGCGGGGCGTGCGCCTTACACCCGGGGAAATCGCGGAAATCGACCGTTGCCGCGCAACTCAACTCGCCCAAACCGAAAGGGTTGAATTCGACCCCTGGGGCCCAAGCATGCTGCTCGAAGAACTCGCTGCCGCACCATTCGTGAATCCCAGCGCTTTTGTCGAAACCGCCCTTCCCGCGCTGGAAATCTTTTACGAGCTGCACAGCAGCGCGCCCGCTTCGATTGATGATGAAGAAATCGCCTCGGCAATCATCGGCGCCCTCGACAAGGAAGAAGGCGCTGCCGAGCGCGTCGACTGGGCAAGCGTTCTTGACGCGCTCATGGAAGCGGATTTTGCGTCGGCGGCAGCCGAGCCCGACACCTCCTCGCCTCCCCTCGAATCCTATTCCATTGCCGACGACGAAGG
>CAKUIK010000076.1 GCA_934661005.1 uncultured Slackia sp. | reverse complement strand
GATGACGCCGCCGCCTTCGATAGGCGCGTTTGCGTTGAGATATGCAGTGTCGAGAATGAAGCCGCTTGATTGGTCCCTGTCGACTTTAATTTTTGCGATGCCGGCGCCATCGAAATCCTCAACGGTGCCTACGAGTGCCCAGAGGACGACAAAGGGGCCGCCGTTGCTGCCTTCGGGCGTGGGAGGGATTTCATCGATTGCCTCATGGTTGAACGATTCGTAATGGAACAAAATGGTGTCGCGATCGTAAATGGGCGTGTGCGATTCGAATTCGTTCGGGCAAGGGCCAAGCTTTTCTTGCTGGGGTGAGCAACCGCAAGAAAGAAGTAGCACCGCAAGCGCGGTGAGCGTAAGAAAAGGAATTCGAAGATTAGTCAACCCGGCCTCCTCTCTGGGCTTAGCTGAATATTGTAATGCCTAGCGTTGGCCGGCGAAGCGGGCACCGTTATCTTCTCGGCCGATTGTCGATATGCGGTTGGATCCGCTTTCTGTTTGTGGCCGTCTCTTCCATCCGCGGTTGACAATCTGCCGTTCGCCGTTGCAATGTGCCGCTCATTCGTGAGGCGTTATCGGCTGGATACATTGGCACTTTAGTGTGCTAGAGTTCGGCGAACGCAAGATGAGAGAGCATGTTATTGACGGGTATCGCGGCCGGGGTTTGGCCGTACGAGTGCCGCTATGCGCCGCAATGCACGGAAAGGGATCCATGGCCGAGTACAATCAACTCACCCCGGAGCTCATCGCCGAGCTCGAGAATATTGTCGGGGGCGATAATTGTCTGACGGGCGAAGATATCAACGAGGACTACGCCCACGACGAGATGCCCATTTACGGCATGCACATGCCTGACATTGTGGTTCTTCCCGCAAACACCGATGAAGTGTCGGCCATTATGAAGCTTGCGAGCGCGAACAATATCCCCGTAACGGTGCGTGGCGCGGGCACGGGCCTGGTGGGCGGCAGCACGCCGCTTGAGGGCGGCATTGTGCTGTGCGCCATGCGCATGGACAAAATTATCGAATACGACGAGAACAATCTGTTCGTGCGCGTGCAGCCGGGCGTGCGCTTGTGCGATTTGGCGGCCGATGCAATCGACCATGGCTTCATGTACCCGCCTGATCCAGGCGAAAAAACGGGATCTATCGGCGGAAATGTGTCCACGAATGCCGGCGGCATGCGAGCCGTGAAATATGGCACCACGCGCGACTATGTGCTTGCCATGACGGTGGTTCTGCCGAGCGGCGAGGTGCTGCGACTGGGCCGCGAGGTCGCGAAAACGAGCTCGGGCTACAGCTTGCTGCACCTGATGATTGGCTCTGAGGGCACGTTGGGCATTATCACCGAGCTCTCCATGAAGCTTATCCCCAATCCCAAAGAAGACATGAGCTTCATTCTCTCGTTCAGCGATATTCAAACTGCCATTGCCGCTGTGCCGAAAATCAAGCTCGCGGGCTTGAATCCGCAGTCTATCGAGTTCATGGAGCGCGACATCGTGGACTCTTCGGCCGAATACACGGGGAACAAAATCATTCCCACGGTGGTCGACGGCAATGAATGCGGCGCATATATTCTGGTCACGCTCGATGGCAACGACGAGGACGAGATTTTCCAGCGCGCCGAAACGTTGGCCGAAATCGGCGAAGAGGCGGGCGCCTTCGATACGCTCGTTATCGAGCACCCGGCCGACAAGGCGGCGGTATGGGCGGCGCGCAGCGCGTTTCTCACGGTAATCGAGGCCGAAACCGAGCATCTCGACGAAATGGACGTGGTGGTTCCCGTCGATAAAATCGCCGAATTCCTGGGCTTTATCCATGATACGGGCGTCCAGAACGACGTGCTTATTCGCTCGTTCGGCCATGCGGGTGACGGCAATTTGCACATTTATTGCTGTGGAAACAACATCGAGCGCGAGGCGTTTCTTGAGAAATCAACGCGCGTTATGCATGCGGCATACGCGAAATGCAACGAGCTGGGCGGCCAAGTTTCCGGCGAGCATGGCATCGGGCACGCGAAGAAGGAATACCTGCGCGAATCGGTGGGTGATACGGCTCTTGGCCTGATGTCGGGCATTAAACAGGTGTTCGATCCGAAGGGTATTCTGAATCCTGGCAAGGTTTGTAGCTAAAGCGGTCGTGCAGGACGTATGGATATGCGCCCTGCATGGCGAGGGTGCGAACTCGATTGCTAGTCCGAGAATTGGTCCAGCGTAAAGCGAGGCGCCCGTTTTTGCCAAAAGTTGCGAATCCGGGGGCTTTTCGGCGTTGAAAGCAAGGGAGCTTGGCCTAATTTGCAAGATATATCTTGCAAATTAGGCCAAGCTTTACTCTAAAGAGGCCCGAATTGGTTCTCGAAGTGCATCGTTTTCAGCAAATACGCCCCCGGATTCGCAACTTTTGTCACTTTTTGCCGCTTTGGGGGGTGCGCCCCAAATCCTGGAGAATTTCTCGAGGAGGAATCAGAATGGCATACCCAAAAGAAACAATCGACGAG
>CAKUIK010000075.1 GCA_934661005.1 uncultured Slackia sp. | reverse complement strand
AAGTCCCACATGGCACGCATCTCTGAGGCAAGGACCTCGGCTTTTTCCCGAGCTTCATTTTCGGCCTGCGTACGCTGAAGATTGTAATTCCACAACGCATCGGCGCCCATGAGCACAACGATAAGGACGATTACGAATATGGCCATCTTACTGCGCAGGCCGCGATGACGTGGCTGGCGAGGCTCACGAAACGAACGCAAGTTCCGATGACCCAATGCCCCTACGGCCTCCTTAGCAGGAACGCCAGTTGTTAATGATTCAGCATTGCGTTCGGTCGACATACATCCCCCTTGCACCGGGCGCATAACACCGCAAGCCCGATTTGAATGCGACTGATAGATACAGTATCGCCGAAAACCTCGCGCTATAGTCGCAAAAAGCAGGCATACCTCCCTGTTAATAATTTCTTAAGAATTAGAACTATTTCTTAATGAAGTCTTACAGCGCCGACAATTGAGTAAGCCATGGTTAATGGTGAAAATACGTATTCAAGGGGAAGGAAACGAGAAATACAAAGAAAGGCTTTGTTCGTTTCAAAAAAGCGTTTTGACAATTCCAAAGATACTAAAACGCTGCAAGGAGCTCGTCTTTTCTAAGGATTCTCGTCCTCGCCTTCCTGAATCTTTCTATAGCTTAAAAGGGAAAAGGGGGACGCTATGAAAGAACAAGCAAACGCTGCCATGCCCGCCTTGTCGCGCAGGGCGTTTGTAGGAACTGCCGCAGCCGCTGCTGGCGTTGTCGCTGCGACGAGTTTAGCTGGATGTTCGCCGAGCGGCGAGAAAAAGGAAGGCGAGAAGGGCGATGCCGCCGCTGATCCATTCGCAGATTGCGACACATGTTACGCCTGCTGCTCACCCGAGTGCCAGCATCACCTGTTGAAGGCGTACGTGCGCGATGGCAAGGTCGTAAAAGTTGAGGGCGGAGAAGTCAATGAAAGCCCCGCTTGCGCTCGCGGTTTCGCACGCGTCGAAATGTGCAACAGCGATCAGCGCCTAACCAAGCCCCTTAAACTTGTCGGCGAAAAGGGCAAAGGCATCGACCAATACAAAGAAATCGAATGGGACGAAGCTATCGACCTTATTCAAGAAAAAATTCAGTATGCCCTCGACAACGGCGGCAGCAACACAATGCTCTACCAGGGCGGTTCGGGCAACTTCTCATCTTTGACCGGTGCATTCAACACTTTCATCGGCTGGCTTGGCGGAGGCACGTCGACGGCAGGCAACATGTGCTGCGCCGGCATCGATAGTGGCTTGACGCCTGTATTTGGCAACCGCAGCCAACTCGTTCGGCACCAAATTGCAAAATCCGATTACATCATCGCCTGGGGCAACAACCCGGCAAACTCCATGACGGGCTACTTTGGCCGTTTCCAAGAAATGATGGACAACGGCGGCACGCTGTGCACTATTGACCCGTATTGCTCTGAAACTGCCGACAAATCGCAAGAATGGATTCAGCCCTGGCCCGGCTCCGACAGCGCACTATCACTGGGCATGATTAAAGTCATTCTCGACGAGGGCCTGCAGAAAGACGATTTCCTGAAGGCCCATACCACGGCACCTTGCCTCATCGACAAAGCAACGGGTGCGTCGTTCTTGGCAAAGGACGACGACGAGACCTCCTACCAGGTGATTGACTCCAAAACGAACCAAATCGTCGCACACGACGCAAGCGGCGTAGACCCGCTGCTTTCAACCGAGGGCACGGACTTCGCCGACAAGTACGTCACCGAGTTCGACCTTGTGAAAGCGGAGGCTGCGAAATGGGGCGCCGACGCCGTTAAGGCCGAAACCGACGTCGACTTCGACGACTATGCGCGCATCGCCCGCGACTACGCCAAGGCGAAGCATGGCATGATCATTCAGAACATGGGCGGCTACCAGCGCACCGAGAACGGATCGTTTGCAACGGCAATTCAGTGCTATATGGCGCTCATCTGCGGTCATGTGGGCCACGAGGGCGACGGCGTATACGACGCGACCGGCTCTGCCTCGCTCGTGAAGTCTGGTTCTGCATTCGAAGCGAACCCCGACGCCAAACCCAATGCGACGAAAATCCCCATCTACCAGTTCGGCGATTACGTAGTCAACGAAACCGCCGGCAAAATCAACTTCGCATGGATTACGTGCGGCAACCCCGTTGCTCAGTTGCCGAATTCAAACGATAACTGGAAGAAGGGCCTGGCCAATATTCCGTTTGTGGTAAAGGTCGACATGTTCTTCAATTCCACCTGTATGTGGTCCGACCTGGTGCTTCCTGTTACCGCTTTGTTTGAAACCCCCAACGTCACTCATTCTGTTCGCTCCACGATTATTCAGATTTCCGAAGCAAAGGTCACTCCTCCGGGCGAAGCCAAGAGCGACCTGGAGATTACGCGCATGGTAGCTGAGCGTTTCGGGCTGGAGAAATACTTCAACGAGGATCCCGACGTCTATATCAAACGCGTTATCGAACCTGCTGGAATTACGCTCGAAGACCTGAAGGAACGCAAGGGCATCGACGCGCTTACTGAGCTCAATCCCGACTTCATCGCTTACAAGGACGGTGAATTCCTTACCAA
>CAKUIK010000074.1 GCA_934661005.1 uncultured Slackia sp. | reverse complement strand
GCATGGTGTCGTCCGACTCAAGAATGCCGACGAACTCGCCTGTCGCCGCGTCAAGACCGCGATTCATCGATGCGCCGTAGCCGCTGTTTTGCTTGTGGATTACCTTAACTCGTGGGTCCTTCTCGGCATAGTCGTCAAGCATCGCGCCCGATGCGTCGGTCGATCCGTCGTCGATGCAAATGATTTCGATATCAGAAAGCGTTTGCGCACGTGCCGAATCGAGGCATTCGGCGAGATATTTTTCTACGTTGTAGACGGGAACGAGCAGCGAAACGATCGGCTGCGAATTGCGGTTCGGCATTCCTGGAGTCCTTTTCGAAATGAGCGCCTGATGCCTTCACTATAGCATGTGGCCAGAATTGGCCGTTCGCGTGCGAAACGATATTCGGAAAAACCCGAAGCTCGGGGCTAGGGGTGGGCTCTGGGTGGGCGGGGCGTCCTGGGTTGGTGTGCGGCAGCGAGGGTGGTTGCCTCTGGCCGCAATGAGCATTTGCTCACAGGTTGAGGGCCGCTCGCCTGATTCCCAGGCGTGACGGGCGTCGAGCAACCAATCGAACAGCCGGCGCGCGTTCCCTTTGCTGCTTGCGATTTTTGCGCACCTTGCGCCTTCTGCATAGGCTGTTTTGCGCGTTAAATTTGTGTGCGCAAAAGAACTCCGCGCATCTAGGGGGTAGGGCGATGCGCGGAGTGTGCTTGTGCGGCTAGGCCGCGTGCGTCTTTCAAGCCTTTTGGCTCCCGAAGAGAAAGACGTATGGAAGAACCGTCGGCCGAGCTAGGGGGTAGGGCGCTTGGCTGACTCAATTATTCTCAACGAGGAATAATGACAGGCTTTATTATACTCATCAAAGAATGATATTCCAGTGTTTTTCGGCAACAATTTCCAAAACCGTCTTAGGGGGATGGGAGCCATGGCTGCGCTTGTTTCTTTGCTGCCATCCATGCTGTTGCCGGATCCATTCGCATGGTGTATGCGTATTAGCAGCGAAAAACGATATTTTCCTCATTATTCTTCCCAATCGGGAAGAATAATGAGGAACTGAACCAATCTTCCCAATCGGGAAGATTGGTTTGAGATGGGGCATCATGAAAATACGACGTGTAGGCAAAATGGCGATTCCTCTTGGCGAACGCGTCCGTCTTGGCAAAGGCGAGAAGCCGCTCGTGCGCGAGCGCTTCGTGTCTTCAGGGCAGCTAGGGCTTGCGCTTAGGCGGCGCAGGCGAGAGCTCGGATACACGCAGCAAACGATGGCCGAATTGTGCAATCACAGCGTGCGCGTTATTGGCGAGATTGAACGTGGTCGGTCGACGGTAGGGATTGGCGTAATACTCGATTACGCCTTGGCTCTCGGCGTTGACTTGGAACTGTCGGTAAGGGGGCGTTCGTCGTAGAGCTTTCGGTGCTGTTTCGTTGCTTCTCGGCTTCCGAATTGTCAACAATTTCCAAACGCTCGAAATTGTTCTCGCGCGGCTCGCCGCGGGGGGATATACTTTGCAAGCGCACTAATCGAACCGCGAGTCGGACGCATCTTGAAACCTCGCGAATGCGCAGTCCAGAAGCCGAATTATGAAGCTGTCGAACATGCAATGCCGAAGCCTGCTCGACAAAGGGATTCACGAACAACGCAGTAGGGTGACAAACGCAGGTTCGAGCCGCATGGCTCGCGTAGCGACTGTTCTGCGGCGTATCTGTCTCGCGCTTCGCCCATCGTCAAGATGCGTCCGACTCGTTTTCGCGTTCGCTTCGCGCATGCACGAGTTTTCGTGCACGATTTCATCCACTTTCATCGAAAGGAACGCGATGTCTGAACCCGTTTTCACCTTCCGCTTGGCTACGCCCGACGACGCCGAGGTTTTGCAAGCCATCTACGCGCCGTATGTCGATACCACGGTGACGTTCGAGTACGTCGCTCCCACCGTGGAGGAGTTCCGCCAGCGCATCGTCGATCGCGTGAGCGTGTACCCCTACATCGTGTGCGAGGAAGACGGCGTGCCTGTTGGTTACGCCTACGCGAGCCGCCTGTACGAGCGTGCGGCGTACGCTTGGGCCGTTGAGCTGTCGGTATACTTTGCGCCGAACCACCGCGGCCGCGGCATGGGTCGTAAGATTTACGACAAGATGCTCTCGCTGCTGAAGCTGCAGGGTGTTCGCACGGTGCACGGCAAGGTTACCTTCCCGAACCCCGCGAGCGACAAGCTGCACAACGCCATGGGCTTCAAGCTTATGGCCACGCTCGAGAACGTCGGCTTCAAGAACGGCGAATGGCGCTCCATCAACCATTGGGAAAAGCAGATTGGCGACTTCTCGTGCGCGCCGGAGCCCATTACTCCCATCACCGAGCTTGACCCGGCAAAGGTGCAAGAGGTTCTGAACGCGTAAGCAGTTTGCTGCGAGCGCGATTTCGCTGAGGGCGCGCGATTCGGGCGCGTTTGGGTCGTATAGAGCAGCAACAAGGAACTGGCCTCGCTGATGCGGGGCCAGTTTTGCGTTTCCTGAATGTGCCAAATGTTCGCAGCGTTTAGCACATTCGCATTCAGAATGCTCCCTCGAGGCACCTTGCGCGGCCGTCAACGCTGGCGGGTTGTCCAATGTGCTAAACGCGCTGAGCATTTAGCGCATTGGGGCATTTGGCGCATTGGGTGCGTGTTGTGACTGCAGGCTGGGGGACGGCGGTAGGGGCGTCGCGCTTAAAGCGCGCATCGCCGACCCAAGTTCCGAAACCTGCTAAACGCTACGAGCATTTAACGGGTTTGAAGAGCGAGAAGTTTACCAAACTTTCCTTGCATTTTAAGAACCTATCAGGGACCATGGATGCATCTGTTTG
>CAKUIK010000073.1 GCA_934661005.1 uncultured Slackia sp. | reverse complement strand
GACGAGATGGCGGCCAACGGATGGGGCGGCGCTGACGCCTGGGCTGAAAACGCCGACAAAATCGCTCCGACGTTGGTCGGCGGATCAAAAAAGCACGGTGGCGCCGACCTCGGACCGACCAGGGCAAAGAAGGCCTGGGCGGAGCTTGGCGTCGACGGGCGCGGCATCGTCGACCAGCCGCCGACGGAAGACTTTGACGGTGAGATGCCGAGACTCACAGTGAAGATGGCCGCGCTTGTCCAGGGTTTCCCCAAAGATTGGGACTTCTTCGGACGCAAGACGGCGGCATACCGACAGGTCGGAAACGCTTTCCCGCCGCCGGTGGCCAAAGCAGTTGGAACCGCAATCAAGGAGGCCCTGGATGCCGAATAGCACAGATATCGCCCTCATTGCGCAGGAGCGAGCATGGCTGCACTCTGAAATCATCAGGACTGGCACGCTGGCTATAAACGCAAGCGGCATCGCAACGAACGCCGATAAGGGCAATAAGCCTTCACGCGAGATTGCAGCAGGCTTGGCCAAGCGTCTCATGAGCGAGACCCATGAGCGCCAGGCTGGCCAAACATCGGGCTCGAACTTCGAGGTCCTGCTTGCCGAGTTCGTTAATCGAACGTTTCCGAAGCTGCAGCACGTTCGCCCCGGCGAGTGGGAGGTGATCCAGCTCGGCAACCGCTCCGCGATGAAAACTTCGAGCTTTGTCCAATACGAGCACCTGGAATACCTCCAAGAGTTGACGAACACGAACGCAAAGCTAAAGACAATCTTGGGCAACGATTACATGGTTGCCCCCGATGTTGTTGTGTACCGACACCCAGTTGAAGACTCGGAGCTCAACGGACCGTTCCCGGTGGTTGATAACAGCGTATCGACCATGACCGAACTACGCGCATCGAACAACGAGAAACCGCTGCTCTTGGCATCGATCTCGGCAAAATGGACCATGAGATCGGACCGTGCGCAAAACAGCAGAACGGAAGCGCTGAACCTGATTCGAAATCGAAAGGGCCAGACGCCCCATATCGTCGTCGTCACGGGCGAACCACTGCCATCACGCATCGCCTCTCTCGCTCTTGGCACCGGAGACATCGATTGCATGTATCACTTTGCCCTTTACGAACTCACGGAAGCTGTCGAGGAATACGCATACGCCAACGGCAGGGAAGACATTGTGGAGCAGCTCGACACCTTGATCGCCGGGAAGCGCCTTAAAGACATTTCCGACCTTCCGCTCGATCTGTGCCTTTAGAACGGACAGTGATTTCCGGTTCTTACATCTGCGATGCCGGCGGCTTCACATGCGGTCGGCCAATACTTCGTCACGGTTGTTCTCGACATACCGAGATCTTTGCAGGCAGACCGTTTCGATGCAAAGGGGTCATCGATGAGATAGCCCACCAAGCGCTCAAGCGATGATTCCCGCTTCACCTTTGCGGCGCATGCCCGGCTCTTTCCAGATGCGAGCCTTCTATTCTCGCGCGCGGTGTTGACTACCGGCGTCAGCGTTCCGTCATCGGCCTCGACAGTCCAATCTCCCCAAAGATGATCGCGGCGGTTTCTTCCATTGCGCTTGGCGGAAGGACTATATGACCAGCCAACGATATCCTCTACCAGCCATCTCGGCCTCAAGCAGCCGATGGGGTTGTACCCGAGCATCGCGGACTTGACGTCTTTGGTCGTGATGGGCTTACCATCCGTCGGCGACGGTTTATGCCCCCATTCGCTATCCATAAGTGACTCAAGATCGTGCTCGAGGGCTGATTTTGACACGGCGCAGTTATAGGCCAGACCAGCCAGGACGAACATCGACATATACCGTGAACCGGGCTTCGTCTCCTCGTGAATCCTTCTCAGAGTGTAGTCGTAAAGACCCCTTCTACGTGGACTGAGATGAATTCTACGGCCGTTGCTCGTCTCAGCGTATCCACCAGTCTCCCGGTAGTGCAAAACACGCGTAAAAAGGCTCTCAGCGTGTTTGATGGCGGCATCAGCCTGGGCAATCGTCATGTCGCCAGCCTTGTCGAAAATCTCATTCTCGATGCAGCCCATCTCATGCAACTTCCCGATGTATTCGAGCTGCTTCTCGCTCGCCGGCTTCTCTCGCCCATTGCCATCGCCGCCCGTGAGGTAGTCGAAATAATCCTGGTCCCACTTGCCGACGTCGTAGGGCTCAAGTGAGCCACCGATGCTGTTTGAAAGTTCGATGGGGTCAATCATCTTCCGCTCAGTGCCACCAAGCACAAAAAGCCTCGCGGGATATCCAAGTTTTGACGGAGATCCCGGAGCGCGAAAAGCATGGTTGTAGGCCCCGCAAGCCTTATCCACCTTGAATCGGTTCTTAGGCAAACGCTCGTCGAAATAGCTGTAGAGATGCTTGATGAATCGATCGTACTTCGCTCGACGGGGCGCTGTTTTTGACAGCAGTGGAATAGACTGGCCAAAAACATACCAAAGCTGAATTCCGGTACCGGACAACATGAGGTAATTCGGCATGAGGTCTGGACGACCGTTCAGGAACTCGAAAAGACTATCCATAACCCACGTGGCCCCGAAGTGCTGGCCCTTATCATCCTCGACGCGATCGATATCGACACAGACGCCGTTGATGTTCGTCATGGCGTTCTTTTTCGATACAGAGAAGGTCTTCCCGTCCTTGCGGGTCGGCTCCCAAAAACGCCCAAGGTAGATAAATGACGTCTCATCCTTAACGCCATTAATGAACTCAGAGTAGTCCTCGTAAACCTGATATGGATGATGCCTGTCTCGATGATTAACGAGTATGGGAATAGCAGGCTCGGGAGGACGAAGCGGGGAGTTGAACTCGACGCCGTAAAGGTCGCTATAAAACTGATGGATAGTCGGTTTGTCGGGAAGGCCACGCAGACTGTACTCGTTGCCATCATCGTCATAGACGTAGGTTCGATCTTGTCCAACCACATCCCATTCACTCCGAGCACGCTCAGACAAGGCATC
>CAKUIK010000072.1 GCA_934661005.1 uncultured Slackia sp. | reverse complement strand
TACGCAAGCACAGGCGATAGCAATGCGCCCTTAACGGCTGCCGCCACAACGCTCGCTGCGGCAGGCGCCGCCTTCGCCGCCTATAGCGCTCGCCGCGTTGCCCTTGAACGCGGCGAATACGACGAAAACGGCAGCAATCAATAAGCCCGTGCACCGTGGCATTAAGTGCCACTTGCGGCTTCCCGCGCGTCTGTGGGTAATTGCGCGGGAAGCCGCCTACCCTATAGCACAGGCGCGAAAAACCCAACTTCATCGATCAGGCGAATGGCTACTCTCGCAGGGATGAGCGCACGATTCACCTTCGGAATAGCGAGAAAAGCTATTCTTGAAGTCGGGCTCTCCGTCTTCATCGACTGATTTGTCGATGCGCATTTCGTGGTTCATTACTCGGCCCTCCAAACTCGCACTTATCTAATAACGTGCGCAAGCGCGCCAGCCGCAACGCGTGCATTGATGAATCGCAGATGCATGCGAAAAGAACCGCCTTTCTACCGCTGAGGGACCGCACCCTTCTCGCTCCACCCTACGGCTTGGGCACGTAATATGGATCGAGGTAGTAGGTCGCGGCCACGCCAAGCGGCACGTCCTTGAGGAGGACGGGGCTGCCCGCTGCGTCGTAGAGAACTGTCCATGGCGGCGTGACAATGCTGCCCACACCGGGGTACCGCACGCCCAAGCCCGTCTCGGCAAGGCTTATAGTCCAGCCTTCCCCAATAGAAAGAGAGTGAACCGACCTCATGTAAGCGAGCATACCATTCGTGCCCCTTGCGCTCGACGTGTTCCAACCAGAGACGTCGACGCTCTCGAGATTGAAGCAGCCAAAGAACATGTCAGATAAATCGGTAACGTGAGAGTTGTTCCAGGAGAAAACATCGAGGACGGACAGCGACGAGCATTAGGCGAAAATCCAAGATGTATGCTTCTTCAGGCTCGAGGTGTCCCATGCCAAGGCATCGCGGCCGGACAGCGACAAACAGTCACGGAAGACATAAGTCAAATCCTCCACGCTCGAGGTGTCCCATGCCGAGACATCTACATCCGAGAGCCCAGAGCAACCGTCGAACATATAGCTGATATTGGCAACGTGAGAAATGTCCCAAGTGCACACCTCGAGGGAGGTGAGAGACGAGCAAAGACGAAACATCCCCCTCATGTCCAACACGTGCGAGGTATCCCAGCGAGACACGTCGAGGGTGAGCAGCGATTCGCAGGACATGAACATGAATCCCATGTCGGTCACGCTCGAGGTGTCCCAGCTCGAGCATTCGATCGAGGCAAGGGCGTTGCAGCCAAGAAAGAGGGAGTTCATGCTTTCGACACCACTGGTATCAAGCCCCTCCAGGCAGACAGCAACGAGGTTCGGACAGCAAAAGAACCAGCGACGCATGGTCCGGGGCGTGATATTGGGGTCGGCGACGGACACTCGAACGAGCGATTTCTCGAACATGAATATCGCCTCGCCCTCCTCTCCTTCGCTCTCGATGCCTGTGAAGACCTTGGCGACCGTCCTGCCATCAAATTCTTCGTTCGGAACGGGCAGCTTGCACACGCGCTTGTAGAGCACGGCGGAACCGTCGTCGAAGAGCACGGCAAAAGCACGAGGAGAAACAGGGTCGCGCCGACATTTCGTCCGTCCCGAGCCGGGATCCATCTTTGCGCCATAGAACACGCTCGCACAGCTCGAGCGGGCGTTCCGTAACCAAGCAGCCCCCTTCGCAAGGCGACTCGGTGTCGTATCGCTGCGGGCGTCGTCTTCATTTGCCATGGGCCTCACCTTCCCGGGTCGCGCAAATGCTTTGCCCCATTTTAGCAGAGGCCTCGCATGCGCCGGACGGCGCATGCTACGTGCCGAAACGAAGCTCCAAGAGCACCGCGGCTGATCTTTGCGAACTAGATAGCGCCGAATACGCTCATTTAGAAGTTCAACCGCGCTTTCGCGCCCAAGCTGCTTACGAACGCATAGCTGCACCGCTTGCTCGCAACGAACTCGCGGTCAAGATGAACTACGGGAATCATAACGAGTCGATACCGCCCGCATGCCTCCCTCGGAATAAGCGCTAAGCAGTTCCTGGGCGCGGGCGAACTCGTGTCCTTGCCTCCAACCGAGCAGGCGGTTGACCGCGAGATTTCCCTGAACGTTGTGGACAAAGAGCAGATGGGCATCCTCGCGTGAAAGCCCAGTCTTCTCCATGATTTGGGGAACGACCTGCTCTGCCCCGCGCTCAATGACACGCTGGGCCACGCGGGCATACGCGTCGTCATCTGAGTAGAGCAGGTAATAGTCGTCGTTTGCCGGCGGGCGCTGGCAAAGGGCCCCTGGCTCCGTTCCCTCGAGCGGGGATGCCGCCGCCAGAGCCTCATCGATAAGCGCGTCAAGCAGCGCGAACTTATCCTCGTAATGCAGGTAGAACGTGCCACGGTTGATATCCGCGCGACGGCAGATGTCCGCCACCGTCATCTTTGCGAAGCCGACCTCGGCAAGCAGCGCGAAAAATGCCTCCCGTATGACTGAAAGCGTATAGCGTCGACGACGATCGATTTTCCCCGCTTCCATGACTCCTCCGTCCGATCTGTCCAACAATGCTCAGCAAGCGTTCGTTTATCGACAACGCCTCGCAGCTGTTCATTGCCCTCGCACTAATCAACATGGATACTTTTTATAGACACCTGTTTATTATAGCTGAAAAGGACATCGAATGACTCCGTATGAGCAGCTCGTCATCGAGCTCACCAACCGATCGTTTTCTCATCAGGCCGCCTACCGAAACGGCGGCACGCCCTATGACCTGAGCGATTGCGAACCCGCCCCCTACAAGCAACAAATCAAGGACTTTGTCCGCATGATCGAGAATGCCGACTGCGTGCTTGTGGGCGGGGCCTCCGGACTCTCTGCGGCGGGCGGCAGCGACTTTTACTACGAGGACAACGCGACCTACCGCAAGCATTTCGGCAAGTTCGCCGAGCGCTATGGTTTCAAGGGGGCTTTCGAGGGTTCGTTCTATCGCTGGCCCACCGCCGAGGCGCGCTGGGGGTACCTGGCAACTTTTCTCGACACCACGCTCAACGCCCCTTTGCGCGAACCTTATAAAGATCTTGATGCCATTCTTGGTGATAAGGACTTCTTCGTGCTCACCACCAACCAGGACACGCAGTTCGTGAAGATCTACCCCTGGGAGAAGGTGGCCGAGATCCAAGGAGACCACCGCTTCTTCCAATGTTCTTGTTGCTGCACCGATGACGTATGGGATGCGACCGAACCGGTCTCCCGCATGGTCGACGCCATGGGAGACGGCTTGGAGGTTCCCGCCGAGCTCGTGCCGCACTGCCCACACTGCGGGGCCGAGGCGTTCCCCTGGGTTCGCGGCTACGGCAACTTCCTGCAGGGCGAGCTCTACGAGGAGCAGTACCGCAAGGTCTCCGACTGGCTCGACGCGCACGCACAGCAGAAGATTCTTTTCCTTGAACTGGGCGTGGGCCGCATCACACCTGCGTTTATCCAGGAGCCGTTCTGGGCCCTCA
>CAKUIK010000071.1 GCA_934661005.1 uncultured Slackia sp. | reverse complement strand
GTCACGCACGACCCGCACCACGCGTTTTTCTGCGCCGACCGCGTGTTCGTGATGCAGGAAGGCCGCATGGTCGCCACGGGAGCGCCGCATGACGTGATGACGATGGAGCGCCTCGAAGATATCTACCGCACGCCGCTCGACGTGATCGACGTCAACTTGCGCAACGGCGCCGAAACCACCGTCTGCGTTCCTTTATAGGCGGCGTTTGGATAATCTTGCAGGAGCCATCGCAGTTGAAGCGCTCGCGACAAGCCGCGAGCAACAGGCGACAGGCAGCGCCTGAATCGAAAGGAATCAACATGCCCCACAACCCCATAGAATACGACGCTATCGCCGAGCAGCTGTTCGCGCCCGTTTATCCCGTAATTGCCCGCGCCATCGCCGAGCGCACGGACAAGCGCGAAGGGTGCCTGCTCGACGCCGGATGTGGCGGCGGGCACCTGGCGATTTCCGTGCTGCGCGAGGGTGCCTTCGGGCATTTGACGCTGCTCGACGAGAACGCCAAAGCGCTTGAGCTCGCCAGCGCCCGCGTCCGCGCCGAGTTGGCGGGGGAGTCGTGCGCGCCTGCCACGCTCTCGACGTGCTGCAGCGATATTTGCGCACCTGACCTGGCCGAACAAATCGACGGACCCTTCGACTTGATTGTTTCTCGCGGCAGCATGCCATTTTGGGACGACCAGCCGGCAGCTTTCAAGAACCTGTACAACCTGTTGGCCCCGGGTGGAGTCGCCTATGTTGGCGGCGGCATGGGATCGTCGGAACTACGCCGCAGCATTGCGGCGAAAATGGCCGAGATTCGCGCGCAAAATGGCGGCGAAGGCCCGAGCATGTTCGATTCGTCAAAATCCAAAGCCCTGGAAACCGAGGATTACGTGGCGCTTTTCGAAAAGCTCGGCGCAAAATGCACTGTCATCGCCAACCCTGAAGAAGGCCGCTGGTTTATGTTCGGAAAACCAGCCGAATAAGCAGGGGAGAGTCGAACGTCGCAATAAGCCCTGTATCTCTTCGCCCCAGGGGCCTTCTTCCGCGGCTTTATCTTCCGCCTAATTTTCAGGGCGCGTAACCGTGCACATTTGCAAAGCTTCGCCGAAAAGCCTGCCTGATCCGGCTTTCACAGCGAATCGCACCTTTTCAGGGTCGCCGACAACGCTTCCCGCCAGCATCTCCACACCCCAATCGAACAAGAACGGCGACATAACCACCGACGGCCCCACGAACACCGTTGTGCCATTCTTCGTAAGCTCAAGCAGACGCGGCGCGGTTTTATTGATGATGGTCACGCCCGTGATGAACGCGTAATCCGAGGCAGGCAGCACGTACTCGCATGCGGGGTCGGGCGTGTCAATCGGGCTCGTGCAATTGCGCTCGAGCACTGTGAGCTGGGCATATTCGCCAATTTTAGCCACGTTGGGGAAGTGGCCCACCACCGTGACGCGCGCATCTTTCTGCGCGCTGATGCGGGGACGATACATCTCGAATGCGTCGATTTTACGCGTGGTTGCGTCGGGCAATTCGATCGGCTCATCGTAGCGAGCCCCCAGCGGATCGAGCAATTCGGGGCGCGCATACCACGCGTTGAGCGCGGCAACGCCCAGGCTGGCCTCCTCGAAATTCCAAGACTTGGACAGCTCAGCGACGTCTTTCAGGCGCAATCCGCGCAGGTCAAAATTGTGCGTGCGCTTAGCGCCGCCTTTGCAGGTGAAGCTTACGCCCATGCCGCAATTGGCCTCCATGTAGCTCCAATGCGTACCCAAGCAATAGTCGCGCACATAAATGTCGTCGGGCATTTTGCCAATCAGATGGTTGTAAAACTTCCACGGAGTATCTCGGCCGTGGGTTTCAGGCAGAGCGATGATGCGTTCTCCCGCGTTTTCGGCAGTGCGAATGCTTGTAGGACAAGCCATGTCGGCCTCCATTCCGCGGTTCGGAATGCCGAACAGCGCAGGTCGTATGCTCCACAGCGCCCCAGTTCGGCGGCTCGTTGAGCGTGGATGTTTATCGCGTTTCATTATAGAGCGCTTATGGCGATTTATTCGTATTTCAGGATAATTTTTATTCTCAGGCAAGGCAGATTGCTTTCTCGCGTAAGACCTATCATTTTCCGTGTGAGGCTGATCGCTCTTTTCATGCGAGACGTGCAAGGCGATTCATTCTTATCTCGAAACCGGCCAGCCCCATGCTTTTCAATCTCAATTGTCCATAAATATGCAATTGCAGACATTTGATTTCGTTGCTCCAGGTCGCCCGCCATGAAATCGGATCCTCTTTCACGTCAAAGCGGCGCTCTATCTTGAAAACGCGCCTTTGAGAGACGGCAACCAACGTCATTCAAAAACGCGCCCGACGCGCGACTGCCGCACATAAACGTATATTTCTCTCAATCTTAGCGAGAGCAAGCTTTCAAGAGGCATCGCGGCGATATAATTCTTCCTTGTCAGTTCTGGCACAACCAGATACGGAAGCGCGCTTGGCGCGCATGCGCACGTGAGGGATAGGCGGTTCGCGAGCGATGTGGGCATATCGCCCAAACGCGCCGCGGGCTTTTGACCAGCGGCTCGACCGTCGCGACAAAGGAGCCTTCCGTGTGGGCAGTCATCGTTAACACCATCGCCATTATCGCAGGCACCACTATTGGCCTGCTCTTGCGTCGCGGACTTCCCGACGCCATCACCGACGCTGTCATGAAAGCGCTCGGCCTGTGCACGATCGTCATTGGCATTCAGGGGACCATCGTCGAACAAAACATCTTGCTCCTCATTGTCGCAACGGTTATCGGCGTGGCAATCGGCGAAGCGAGCGACATCGACGGCCACGTGAATCGCTGGACCGAAAAACTTACCTCACGATTTACCGGCGCGGGCGAAGGCGCCAAAATCGCGAACGCGTTCATCACATCATGCCTGATCATGAACGTAGGAGCCATGACTATCGTCGGCTCACTTGACGCGGGCCTTGTCGGCAACTTCGACATGCTCTACACGAAAAGCCTGCTCGATTTTGTAGCGGGCATTATGATGGGCGCCGCGCTTGGCGTGGGCGTATACGGTTCGGCCGCATTCACACTCGTGTTCCAGGGAGCAATTGTGCTCGCTGCCGGATTCGTGGCTCCCTTCGCGAGCGATGCGCTTATTGCCGAGCTTTCGACCTGCGGCTCCATCATGATTCTCGCGCTCGGCCTGAACATGATCGACCTGACGAAGTTCAAGGTGCTCAACTATCTACCTGCGCTTATCGTGGTGCCCTTCGTGCTCTGGGCATTTCAAGCAGCAGGGCTCGCCTAACCCCGCGGCGACCCCAACAGCCCACCGAGCACAGCGGTCCGCCATACCAGCAGCCAATCAAAATATGCGAAGCCCCGGCATCGTTCCGCCGAACGCTGGAGCGGTTCTTCGCGCTTGGGCCTTCGGCTCCGCTTCCATTTTTCTTATTTCCAGTAAGTCCCCTGGCAATTGTCAAGTACTATAGAGGCACCATTTACCCCGCGAAGGCAGGAGCAGCCATGATTGTTACTACCGCAGACGTCATCCCTGGTCAAGCAGTGCAAGTTCTGGGCCTCGTTCGAGGCAATATCGTCACCTCGAAAAACATCGGCCGCGACCTCATGGCCGGCGTAAAAAGCATTGTCGGCGGCGAAATCGTGTCGTACACGCAAATGACCGATGAGGCTCGCCAAGTCGCAGAGGACCGCATGGTTACCGCTGCGCAAAATCTTGGGGCCGACGCCGTTGTCGCCATGCGTTTCGCGAGCGACAGCATCGCCGAAGGCACGATTGAAATCCTCGCTTACGGCACCGCAGTGAAGTTCGCGTAAACGAAATGTTTAAAAAGTGACAAAAGTTGCGAATTCAGAGGCATTGAGATGCCAAATTCGTCGAAAAGCGCCTCAACAGCGGAGCATAGAGCGATTGTTGTGAGCAAAACGAGCCGTTAACCGCCAAAAGCAAACCGTTCGCCAGCCCTGAATGCATTCGCGGGTAAATGAACGCCCCCGAATTCGCAACTTTTGTCACATTTCGCAACTTCACTTTACGCTGGGGGGGGTGCGCCCCAAATCCTGGAGAATTTCTCGAGGAGGAATCAGAATGGCATACCCAAAAGAAACAATCGACGA
>CAKUIK010000070.1 GCA_934661005.1 uncultured Slackia sp. | reverse complement strand
GCCGATGCGGCAGCGGTCGCCGAACTTGCCGAATCGAACCCCGATGAGCTTTTTCGCCGCAAGCAAGCCAAAATCGCATCTCGCGTCAACAAGGCACTCGAAACCTGGCGGCTCATATGCGAAACCATGCCTCCCCTGCGAAATGTCTCGCTACGAGACACGCTCACAAGCATCGGAGACATCAAGTCGCACTACGATACATATTTCGCCGCGCATGAAGTTCCGTGCGATATTCAATACCAGCTCAGCACACCTGTCGATGAATCGCTTCGCGGAATCGACTACATTCAAGCGTGGCTCAACCAATTGCTGCGCGAAACCCAATACATCGCCCAGTTCACGCCCGAAAGTTGCACCAAGGCTCTCGAGCAATCGTGCCCCGACTACAAAGGGTTGCATGTGAACCTCTACGATCTTCTTGTTCAGCATGAAAGCGAGCTAGAACTAGACGCGGAAGCCGGCCACCAAGACCAACAACCCTAGGTCAGGAAAACCCAAGCCTTCTTACAAGCTCAGGCCCAGCGCCTCGGCCCATGCCCCTTCTTTGAAACCGGGAATCGCGAAATCGTCGCCCACGAGCAGCGGACGCTTCACGAGCATACCATCGGTCGCAAGCAAGTCGAAACACTCGGCGTCGGTCATGTCGGCGTCGAGCTTCGCCTTAATGCCGAGCTCGCGGTATTTCATGCCAGACGTATTGAAGAAGCGACGCAGCGGCAACCCCGAACGGGCGTGCCATTCGGAAAGCTCCACCGCCGTGGGGTTTTCCGTCGTAATATCGCGATCGATGTATTCCACGTCATGCTCATCAAGCCATTTCTTGGCTTTCTTGCAGGTGGAGCATTTCGGGTACTCCAAAAATAGCACGCTCATGAACAGCCCTTTCTCGAACTCAAACAAATACGCCGCAACCTATGTGCGCTGGGCGGGAATCGCCAAACTCGCGCTGCGCAGAGCCATCGGCCCACACGCCAGCCAAACAACAGGCCCGACCGACGGCAAAATGCGCGACAGGCCGCCGTCTTGCCCAAAGCGTCGTTTGTCGCCCAGCCGCCCGCCGCAGCACACCAATCGCCTGCGCGCCCTACCGATCTACGTGCGTTGGGCGCGCGGCCCGTGGGTCACATAGCAAATCGCTGCCGCCAGTGCGTCGGCGGCATGGTCGGGATGAGGCACGTCATCCAAGCCCAGAATCTGCTTCACCATGTACTGGACCTGGTCTTTTTCGGCAGTCCCCTCGCCCACTACCGCGAGCTTGATTTGGCGCGGCGTGAATTCGCCAACCATAAGCCCGCCCTGCGCGCACGCCACGAGCGCCGCGCCACGGGCCTGCCCCGTGGAAAACGCCGCCGTGATGTTCTGCCCGAACCACACGGTTTCGATGCCAACGCACGTAGGATTGAAGCGATCGACCACGGCTCCTATTTGCTGCGCGATTTTCAGCAGGCGCTGCGAAAGCTCCATGGAAGCGGGCGTGGAAACGCAGCCGTACGCAAGGCATCGAAGCCGCGAGCCGTTTTGCTCCACAATGCCCCAACCGGTATTGGCCAAGCCGGGGTCGATTCCCAATATGATTCGATGGTCGCCCTGCACGCCCGCCCTTTCGTTTTCAGAGAATAATGCCTTGGATTCTAGCGCAGTTGCCGCCAACAAAGCTGGCGCCACGAAAGCGAGATTGTTTCAACTTGAATGCCCCCAGCACGCCGAACGAAGCGAATCGTAAACATGCTGAATCAATGCGAGATTCAATGCATCGCGCCAGCGCAGAAGAACGCCGCCAACAGAATTCTCTTCCCAGCGGCGTTTTTTCTTATGATATATTGCTAGCTTACTAGCAATATATTAAGTTAGCAATACATGTATCACCAGTTTCACCTGCGATAACATTTGAAAGGCATCATTCAAACTTACTATCACTTAGCCGCATTTCTCGCGAGTAACCGCACTGAAAAACCCATCGTCTACGCCTCGCTCGCAGGCGAAACTACCTAACAAACGCCTGGACCTCCAGCACGAATGCATGAGGCGTCGAAGCGGGCTCCCACTGGTCTGCGAGCAACACGGGGCCACCCGCAGCATCAATCTTGTCCAATCCGAACTGAAAGCATTCGGAAAAATCGGCCGAGCGCACGCGGTCGCACGAATATCGCCCAGCAGGAAGGCGCACAAGCGTCATTCCCTTCTCCAGCGCGACGCGCGTTGCGGCCTCAGCATCGAAGGGATAGCTCGGCAGCGTCTCCACTTGCACGTATGCGGCAAGCCCGTTTTCTTCCCCCAACGAAACGCCCAAGAAAGGCTCGCCCAGCCCGCGCGCAACCCCCTCCGTATACAAGGGGACAAGCCGCATGCCTGGCGCGGCCTCGTATATCGCGCTCGTCACTCGAGCATAGCGGCGCATATCGAAGTCGCCGCCAAGCGGCGCGCACAGCAAAAGTCGCTCGGCAAATTCGCGCTCATAGCGCTTCTTTAATTGGAATCGTTGCGATTCGGCAATCTCGTCGGCATAACGATCAAGCTGCAGAAGCTGCGCCTCAGCGCGCGCGATGCGCTCCCTCGCCAGCTCGCGCCCCTTCTCAATGAGCTCGCTTTGCCCGTAGCCCAAATCGGCGGTCAAAGCGATTTCCTTCAACGGAACGCCCAGCTCAATAAAGGTAATCACCATATCTAAATCGGAAATCTGATTGATGGAGTAATACCGATACCCCGATTCCTCATTCACGTAAGCGGGCTTAAGCGCGCCGACGCGCTCGTAATACCGGAGCGATTTCACCGAAACGCCGCGCAGTTTCGCGAATTCCCCAATCGAAAGCAGCTCTTCTTTCATGCATCTCCCATCCGTTGCAAGGAGGCGCCCGACCGACTCTCCCATCATGGGATAGTCTAAGATGAGAGCCTTTGTTTTTTCAAGATGAGAAATCGAGCCTTTGCATGCTGCCCCGCCCCCGCGAGCCGCGCAAAGAACGGAAGAAGAAAGCCCTCAAACATGCACGCTTCGGCCTCGACCTTGCGAAACGTGCGACAGATCTTCACGCCAAGCATCCTCACGAGACGGGAATCGAGCACCAGCGCGCACAGCCTTGTTGGATGGCCGCCGCGGGCGCCCCATGCCCCCGAGATCCGAGCGGGGACATGGGGTGCATGCGCACTTCGTAGGCGCCGTAGGCCTTATGCACATGGAGTCTTACACCCCGAGCGCATTCGCAAGTCGAATCGAGAACGCCGTTACCTGCCCTTTTTCGAGATAATTAGGCAAGCCTGCCTCTCGAAGCGCCTGGCAATACGTCGTTTCGGGCGCAAGCTCGCTCAAATGCAGATACGCACCAACGGCCGCAGCATAGTCGTTGCGAGATTCCGCGAACAAATCGAGCGCGGCGAGTGCAGAAGTGCCGTACGCAGCATAGTAAAACGGCGAGGTGAACAGGTGCGATGTCGAAAGCCATTCATTCTCGTCCGCCGGCCACGAGTACTTCTCGTACACCTCGGCCCAAATGGCATCGACCTTATCGACCGTCAAATCGGGCTCGCAATAGATGCGCGTCTCCGCTTCGTTTATGGCAAACCCCTCGCGCACCGCAACCAGCTTGTCGAACAGCACGTATTCTCGTAGCGCATCGCCATACCCAGGGCAAAGCACGTCGTAATGGTCGTAGCACAGAAGCTCCAGGCCCTGCGACATGATTTCCTGCACATCGACAACGGTATTGGGCATAAACGCATTCGCGTGCACCCGATACATGTGGTTGAAGTGGCCGAATTCGTGCACGATCGTCGCGCAGTCAGCGACTTCGGAATTCGAGTTCACGAAGATGCAGCCATCATTGAACGACGGCATTTCCGCGGTATATCCGTTTCGGACCTTCACCTCTGAAGCCGATATGTCGTAGAGCCCATTGCGAACAAGATGGTCGAACGATTCCGTGAGCGCCGGCGACACGCACGCCACGCATAATCGCGCGTTCGCCATAAGCGTCTCTTCACTTTCGTCGAGAGCATCGAAGGCGCCATCGATATCGTCGCCCATAACGCTGGACACGTAGCCCTGATACACCGGCACGAATTCCCTCGCAACCTCATCTTGCGCCGCCTCAATTTCGGCCATCGTGTAGTCGCGACCATATTCCGTAGCAAACACGCACTCGACGTAGTTCTCGTATCCCAAGCTTCGCGCCCAGGCATTGTTCGCATTAACGAGCTCCACATAGAGACGTTTGAGCTCGGCGTCGCTCGCATCCTGC
Source organism: uncultured Slackia sp. (assembly GCA_934661005.1). Taxonomy (GTDB): domain Bacteria; phylum Actinomycetota; class Coriobacteriia; order Coriobacteriales; family Eggerthellaceae; genus Slackia. The sequence continues at coordinate 1,395 of CAKUIK010000070.1, read as the reverse complement.
GACACGAGCGTACTGTACTTGCTCGCAAGATTGTCACGCGTCGCTCGCAACGCAGCGCTTTCCGAAGACATCGTGCTCGAATTGTCCAGAACGCTCGAGAACCCCTCGCCGATATGGGCCCTGAATGCCTCTCCGTGCTTCGATTCAAGCGCATCCATGAATGCCTGTGCGCATTCTTGGTAATGGCCGTCATACGCCGCCTGCTTGGCGGCATACGCGCTCGCGGCGTTTTCGTCGAATCCGGCGCAGGCGGAGTCGAAACCCGCAAGCGCGCAATCACTCGAGAGGTCGGCAAAGACGCCCTCAAGCCCTTCATAGGCGTTCAAGAGGGCCGATTCATCGTCGCCATCGATTGCGCCCCTAAACTCTTGCAGTGCGGCCTCATACGCGGCCTCGTCGAACGAATCGCGCGAACGATTGGCCAGCGTAACATCCCTGTGCTCCACATTGTTCGTATATTCGAAATCGACCGCAGCCGATGAGTCCAGCTCCGCCGCCGGCGGAACACCGCCGGCCGCACTCGAAGCGGAACCTTCTTCCCCACCATCACGAGCATCGCACGCCGAAAGAGCAGGCGCGCACAGCACCAAAGCCAAGCAAATTGCAATCCAATACGAGGCAGACGCAAAGCTCAACCGGGTTGTCGTCTTTTTCGCTCGCGCCAAAAATCTCATTTGGAACCTCCCGCAGATGAACGACCGACGTTGCTCATCTGCATCGTATGAAGAATTTGACGGGCCGAGAATCACCCCACGGCCAATTCCAAGCATTCAAGCGAAACCGCGTGTCCGCAGCCATACATGCCCACGCGTATATTGCTATTGAGTTATCTTGCTAGCCTGCTACTTATATAGCATGTTATTTTTGTAGCGGCATATCAACGCTAGACGCACTTTTTTGGTAATTCCTGTTCAATCGCCGCAAACAAATTCCCGGTTACTACCGCATGTTCCATCATGACATGTACGCACTGAACCCAAACTCAACCGCGCTCAAACGGCCTTGGTTTTCCAATTACATCGAAGCGCAACTTTACCGTCTCCGACCCATGCCGCATTGCGGAGCATGATTTTCAGATGTGCTGTCAGAAGCCGATACGTCATCGAGCCCTTCATGCAATCAATCCAAGCAACATGCCAGGCCGTTCTTTCGCTGTCTTCATAACCTAAGCCGCAGCATTCCGTATCATTCATTTGATAGCGTCATTGCTTACTAGGTTGCTATGTTGCTACTTTGCTACGTTGCTAGATATTCGCTAACGCAAATAACCCCCCTGCAAGAACTTGACCTGACCTTCTCTCAACATCGCGAAACACGTTTCCCTCGCTTTTCCCGTGCTTCTTCGGTTCGGCTCCAACCCAGCATGACGCCATGCGTTCCTCCGGAACAAGCCGA
>CAKUIK010000069.1 GCA_934661005.1 uncultured Slackia sp. | reverse complement strand
CAGGCATAAGGAATGCGTGGTTCGGGGCTGCAAACCCGAACCAACAGAGAAAGCCCTCGTTATCGAGGGCTTTCTTGCGTTTGGAGGCGATAACGCCGTCTTGCGTTATGGGTCTTCGTTTGAGGTGAAAAGGAGTTTCGTTCTACTCGTTCTTTTCGTTTACCGCTGTGGCGCAATGGGCAATGCGCTCATAGAGGCTTGCATCTCCAATGCTGCCAGCGAGTTCTCGAAGCTCAGACAAATACGTCGCGGCTTCCTGTTTCGTGGGGCTCGTGACCACAAGACCGATAAGCGAACGAATGAGTGAATAATGCGCCCCCACTCTTTTCGCGATGCGATACGCCTCATGATTTGCCAAGTACGCTTGGGCCGGGTTGCTTTTGTGCTGCAGCATTCCTTTGGTTGCCAGCATTGCAGCATGCATGGGCTCATTGTGGCCCGATTCGAGCAATGCGATCGCTTTTTCGGTCATGCGGTCGCCTTCTTCTTTATCGCCCATGATGTAGGCGAGCATCGATTTGATGCCTTCCGATGAGGACGAAAAACTTCGAATGGGCGTTTCCTTGAACGATTCCTCTTCCAGCCTCACCAAATCGAAGATGCGAGGATTGGGCTTATCTTTCATGAGGGAGATAAGCGTAACGAGCGCGGAAAAGAATAAAGAAAGGCTCGAACTCCTATTTGACGTGGGGTTTTGGCAAAGGCCTAGGCCGACGATGCGGTTGAGGCACTCGATTGAGGCGTCGAAATCTCCGACAATCATATACCACGATGACAGAAATCCCAGAATATAGCTCGTGAGAAGTGATGAAGCGGCGTTGCGCGTGGCGAGCTGCTCGGCGTCGAGAAGTGAAGAGCGAATTTCTGGGTCGAGCGCTTTTTTGTAGCAGGGTATGACGCCTGCTCGAACCTCTTCATATTCGGGAATGCCGTTGAGCTTGCGTGCCGCCTCGAAGGCGAGTGCGTAGTCGCTTCGCCCGATGGTTCGGGCGATCGAAAGGGCGCTTTGCAGATACAAGTCGGCTTCGTAGGTTTTGCCGAGATGCGTCATGTTTACATAAAGGATGAGCGAGGCATCGAGCTTTTCGGGACCCTCGAGGTGCTTTACGGCGAGTTTGTAGTATGCGATGGCTGCTTCAACTTCGTCGATCTGCAAGAGGTAGTCGCCTGCTTTTGCCGCATAGGGGCCGCATTTTTGTGGTTGCGTGCTCAGACTGTAGTGACGGCAAATCGCAATATCCTGCATGTTTGAAGGCGCGTTGCCGTAGAGCTCGTCCATCGCTTTAGCCAGGCGAAGATGCGCCGACTCGAGCCTGCGGGAGTCTCGGGCGAGGTGCGAAACGAGAAATTCCTGCATGCGCTTATTGAGGACCACGATTCGTCCTGAGTAGTCGCGCGCGGCAATGCCCGCCGATGAGAGTTCTTCGAATAGGGCATCGCTTGCATCGTTGCCGCACAGCGCATCGAACAATTCGGCGTCGCAGGGCGCATTATGCACGGCGAGCAGGGTGGCAATGTGGGCGGCATCGGCCGTGAGCGATTTGAACGTGAATTCGAAGAGGTTTTGAAGCGATGCCTTTCCCGAAAACTCGGTATAGCCGGAATCGAGCCCTTGAATAATGGTCTTCATTAAGAAGGGATTTCCGTCGGCCAGAGTGATGAGCTTGCGCGCAGTTTGCTCGTCGATGTCGGGGAAGAAGAACATCAGGGCATCCATCATGCGCTCGTCATCGATTTTGGGAAGCTCGATTCTTATGAGGAGCCCCTTGCGCTGGAGCTCGTTGAGCAGGGCCATGGCGCGCGGTGCCGGAATAATCGGGTTGAACGTTGCGGTGAAGCGCGCAGCCGGAAAAGCCGGGTCTCCAATTGCGCGGGAAAGAACTTTGAGCGAAGCCGCGTCGGCGTATTGAATGTCGTCGCACATGATGTGAAGATGTCCGCTCATGCTTAAAACAGCGAAAAAGCCCTCAATCGTTTCTTGGATTTGCGAGGTCGAAAGACCGAACGTGGACGTGGGGTGCTCGGCGTTAACGTCGATTGCGGGAACAAGACAGCGCAGGCGCCCCCACTGTTCGTCGCCCATGATTCGTTGTGCTCGAGATGCGACTCGAGGCCAGTCGGAACCTGCGGTGAGCTCTTTGATCGAATCGATAAGGGCGCCAAAGGGTATTTCGCGCGATTGCTGAGTGAACTTCGCCATAATGCGTCGCTCGTCGGCTTGGTGCGGAAGTTCTTTGAGGAAGCGCGTTTTGCCAATGCCGGCCTCGCCCGCGATGAGCACGAATGTGCCGTTTGGCGCGCAGAGGGCGCGATCGATTTGCTCCTGGCGCCCAATGAAAGGCATGTCCTTCTCTTTGAGCGCGCGTTGTCCCGATTTCTTGACATGCGCGGTGAATGAATCGTTTGATCCGATGATCGATTGATAGCATTCGACCGTTTGAATCGAAGGGGGCAGCCCCAGCTCGTCATTGAGGCGCGTGGTGAGCGTTCGATACAGTTCGCCCACCTGGGCGCGCATGCCGCCCTTGTCCATGATTGACATGGCGCGACGATAGAGGTCTTCGCGAATGTCGTTCGCCAAAATCGCCTGTTCAACAATGGTAAGCGCGTCGGTGTACCTATTTTGGCTTTCGAGGTCGAACGAGCGTTCGAGTGCGGCATCGATGAAGCGATTTCGCCACTGCTGGGATTCTGAATTCATCCATTGGTCGAAGGGGTCGGCGTCTTTGAGTGAGAAGCCGTCGAGGAACGGCCCGCGAAAAAGTTCAAGCGGGTTGAAGCCGCTGTCGCGGTTGGAACTGTTGACGTGCTCGAAATAATCGCGCGCGTCGCTTTCGACGTCGTCGGCAAGGGAGATGGTGCCTTGCGATGAGGCGATGACGTTTTCCGAAAGGGCGTTTTTTAAATACGAAAGATGGATGCTCAGGTTCCGACTTGCGACTTGCGGGCTTTTGTCGGGCCAAAAAAGCCATGCGAGCGTGGTGCGCGGAACAGGCTTGAGCTCGGTAGCCAAATAGAACAAAAGGGCGCGTACGCGCTTGCGTGAAAATGAAACTTCTGCTCCGTTTTTAAAGACGCGCGGAGCCCCAAGAACCTCAACGCGAATGGTGCTTTCGGCCATGATCTACCTTCGTGAGACGGAATGCCCTTCGTGGTGCAAACGATAGGCGAAACGAAACCTAAACAAAAAGCTAACAAATGCATTTATAGCATAGGGTGGCGCCGTTTTTTGGGAGGAATGGCACGTAAATTGCTCACGTACAAGGCATAAGCGCTGTTTTTCGGCGTGCGGCCGTGTTCAGTTTGTTAAGGGCCGGTTCGTATAGTTTTTTGAGCAAGAAGAGGGTTGCGCGTGTTGCGCAAAGTTCGAAAGGGGACCGCATGTCAAAGGTGAAAAGCGGGTCGGTTTGGGCATGGCTCGTGCTTATTGGCTGTATAGGTTTTTATTCCATTCCGACGGGCATCATTGGTAATACGTCGGGTATTTTCGTCGCTCCCGTCATGGACCAGTTTGGTTGGAGCCAGACCGATACCACGATGTATCGAACGATTCAGCCTCTTGTCTCGGCGATTTGCGCACCATTCGCTGGTAAGTTGCTGGAGAAATATGATCCGCGCTGGATTATGACCGCCGTGTCGGCCGTCTTCGGCTTGGCTTCGGTTGCTTCTTCGTTCGCCACTGAGCTGTGGCAGTGGAATTTGTACGGCGTCGTGTTTGGCGTGACTGCTGCGTTCTTTATGTATCTGGCGGCTCCTGTGCTTATCAACATTTGGTTTGAGAAGGGCGCCGGCATCGCTGTGAGCATCTCTGCCGCAACGCTTTCGCTGCTCGCCGCCATCGCGAGCCCGGTTGGCCAGGCGCTCATTAGCGCGTATGGCTGGCAGACGGCGCGTCTGGTGCTTTCTCTCGTTACCACGGTCGCTTCGGTCGTGCTGTGCGCCGCGTTTGTACGCAAGTCGCCTTCTGTCATGAATGTTCTGCCTTTCGGTGCTTCCCAAGCCGAAGAAGATGCCGAAGAGCGTAGCGCCGAGGAAGCTGCAGCTGCGGTGGCTGCCGCCGAGAACGAAGGCGCCACTATCGAAGAGGCTCGCAAGTCTCCCGCAATGTATACGCTGATTCTTGTGGCGGGCATTTTCGTTATGTGTGCGGCATTCTTCCAGCAAATTCCGGCATTTTGCTCACATGGCGAGCTCGGTGCTGCTGTCGGCGCCATGGCCGTTTCGATCATTATGGTCGGCGGCATCGTGGGCAAGCTGCTGTTGGGCGCGTTGAATGACAAAATCGGCATTCAGTGGACGGGCCTCATTGCGACGATTGGCGGCGCTTTGGGTATCACGCTCGCGTGGCAGTCGGGCGCAAACGAGGCAGTGTTCTATGCAGGCATGGCGATTTTCGGCTTCGGCTACGCAGGACTTACCGTTATCGCGCCGATGCTCGCTCGTGCCACGTTTGGTCCGCGCAATTATTCCCAGATTTATTCCTGGGTTTCCACGGGCATTTTTATCGCAACCGCGATTTCCTTCACGGCGTATGGTCTGATCTACGACAATACCGGTTCGTACAACGGTTGCTTCATTCTCGTTATCGTGTTGTATGTTGTCGCTGCGGTTCTCATTCCGTTCACGCTCAAGGCGGGCAATAAAGTCTGGAAGAAGTAGGCCTCGCATTTGGCGTACGGCTTCCATTTAGAATGAATCGAAAGGCCAAGGGCTTGGGTCCTTGGCCTTTTCTCTATTGTTGGCCCAACCTATAGAAGTGCATGCAAGAGGGGCCTCCCGCTTTTTGCGCTTTTGCCATATCGCCTATGCGCTCGCGACTCCAACCACATGCAGCGTATCGCCGTCTACCGTGAAGGCCACGTCGTATGTGGCGAAGGCCAAATGGTAGACGCGGCTTGGGTCGTGCTTGCTTCCAGCGCGGCGCGGGTCTTGGCGAAGTACTTCGATGAGCCCTTCGAGCTTGCTGCTTTCGATGTGCGCCTGCAGTGTTTCGGGAAAATCGACTTCCAGCTCGCGCCAGGGCACTTCGTCGATGAAGCCGCCGGTCGCTTCGGGGTGACAGTCAGCGAAGGGAATATAGGGCTTGATGTCGAAGATGGGCGTTCCGTCGCGCAGGTCGGCACCGAGCACGTGGATAATCGGGCCGTCGTCGGTGAGCTCGACGCGGTCGATTTTGACGCAGGTCAGCCCAATGGGGTTGGGACGGAATGGGCTGCGAGTGGCGAATACGCCTATGCGCTCTGATCCGCCCAGGCGCGGGGGCCGCACCGTGGGCGACCATTTCGCGTTCGTGCCGCTTTTGTCGTCGGTGGCGGCATCTGCCGCAATGTCTTGCGCGGTTCCGCCCGGCGTGCCGTTCTCGAATTCCCACAGCAGCCATGCATGCGAGAAGTCGTCGAGTCCCGCGACGGCGCTGTTCAGGGCGAATTCGGGTTCGAAAACGATGCGTCCTTGCAAATGCGGCGCCAGAAAACTGTTGCGAGGAATGCCGAACTTCTGAGGGAGGTCGGTGTGGATATGCGCGATGGGCTTCATGCTGCGGGGTCTCCTGTGGTGCTTGTGGCGTCGGGCGTTCTTTTGGGTTGCTTCCTATCCCATCCGAGAGTGCGATTGCGTGCCTTCGAAGAATTTCAAGATTTCGGTGAGGCTTACGGGTGCGTAGTTGTTCGCGTCAACGCCTACGTCGTAGCGCAGAATGCCTCGTTCGCGGTTGCGTTCGTTGTTGGCCGGCCCCTTGGAATGGACGTGCCCGTGTAGCGCGATGGCGTCGCGACGCTTTCCGTTCCAGCTCATAATGGGGTAATGGAACAAAACGAGCTTATGCCCGCGCGCGTAGCCGGGCGCGATTTCCAAATAGTCTTGCTCGGTTTCGAAAATTCCTGCGCCTGCACCCGTCGACCACGAATCGTCGTGGTTGCCGCGAATGAG
>CAKUIK010000068.1 GCA_934661005.1 uncultured Slackia sp. | reverse complement strand
TTCCCTAGTCCCACAAATCGCTGGGCACAATCTCCAGGCAGCAGCCGTCGGGGTCTTCGATGAAATAAATGCCGTCGCGACCGAGTTCGTGGCACACGCAATCCATTTCATCGTGCAAAACGCGCGCGGCATCTATATCATCAACCGCGAACGCCAAATGCGTATCGTCGCTCCCGTTGTCGTACGGTTCGGTGCGGTCGCTTTCCCACACGAGCTCCAGCTCGAAATCGGTGGCGTCGTTTCCAATGTAGACAATTTTGCGAGAGCCTCCTGCACGGGTGAGCTCGCGAACGACATCGAGCTCGAACGCGCGCTTGTAAAACGCAAGCGACTTCTCCAAATCGAGCACGTGAATGCACCGGTGGATCATTTTCGCCTTCATGGGAAGCCTTTCTCCCGCAATTCCCGCCAGCCGCCGTTGCGGCTTTAGGGTAATTGTTACAGACACCATCCCATTTCACATGCTGCAAGCCTCAGAGCTGGAGCATTTATCCGCAAGCGGCATGCGGGGCACGTCTTCCAACCATTCACGGCCGCAATGGCGCCGCCGCCGACCTCGCACCAAAAGATGTATCCAGCACGAAGCGTGCTTAGACCTCGCGAGCCTGCGCCGCGGCGCGTTCATGCGCTTTCGCTTGCTGCCACAACTCCTCTTGCTCGTCGGTCGAAAGGTCTTCCAGGCGCTCGCCACGCGCCCACGCTGCGCCTTCCATAAAGCTCCAACGACGACGGAATTTCGCGCATGTCGCACGCAACGCATTTTCGGCGTCGACGCCATTCCAGCGAGCCACATTCACGAGGGCGAACAGAATATCGCCGAATTCAAGCTCACGGTCTTCGGGCGTTTCCGCGGCCTTGAATTCCTCGATTTCTTCGGCGACTTTCGCCCATACGCCCGCCTCATCGGGCCATTCGAAGCCCACAGCCACCGCCTTGCGTGAAATCTTTTGCGCCTGCATCAGCGCCGGGAAGCTCGTGGGCACGCCATCGAGAAGGCCGTCGGGCTTTTCCGCATCCGCCGCCTCATCCATCGCGACCTCACGCTCGCGCATTTTCACGGCATCCCAAATATCGGCTACTTCTTCAGGCGTTAAAGCCTGCACTTCCCCGAAAATATGCGGATGTCGACGCACCATTTTCTCGTTGATGTCACGACACACGTCATCGATCGTGAATTCGCCCGCATCGGCGGCAATTTGGCTTTGCAGAACCACCTGCAGCAGCACGTCGCCCAACTCTTCGCGCAAATGAGCTGCATCGCTCGCCTCAATGGCGTCGACTGCCTCGTACGCTTCTTCAATCATGTTGTGCGCGATGCTCGCGTGCGTTTGCTCGCGATCCCACGGGCACCCATCGGGCGCGCGCAACTTCGCAATCGTTTCAACGAATGCATCGAATTCCGCATGGTTTGCCATTGCCGCACCCTTTCCGCAACGAGAATCAAAAACTTCCCGAATTATAGATGACCAGCCCAATCGAGTCAGTCGAACACTTCCCCATAGGCTACACTTCAATCATCCATTAGAAGAAAGCGCCCCATGAGAACCAAAATCTTCCAAATCGTGCAAATCGCGCAGAACGGCGACCGCGCGAGCCGCCTTTACGACATATTCCTGGTCGCCATCGCGTTTGCGAGCATTATTCCACTCATGTTCCACATCGACCGGCTTCCCGACGCTTGGCAGTTCGCGTTCACCGCGCTCGACCTTGTCACGGTATACATCCTGTTCTTCGACTACCTGCTGCGTTGGATCACCCACGACATAAAAGAAGGCCGCCGGGGCGATTGGAAGGCTTTCGCGAAATACCCATTCACGGCAACCGCGATCATCGATCTCGCCGCCATTCTGCCCTCGCTCGGCGTTTTGCCTGCAAGCTTCATGTTCCTTCGCGCGCTGCGCGTGGTGCGCATCATGCGTTACTCGCGCCGTCTTGCCGTTATCGTCAACACGTTCGCATCGGAGCGTCGCACACTCACCCTTGCGCTCGTGCTGGTGGGCCTATACGTGTTCATGGTGGCGCTTCTGATGTTTTGCAACGAACCCAACACGTTCGACACGTTCATCGACGCTCTGTATTGGGCAGCCGTCACTCTCACGACTATCGGCTACGGCGACCTTACGCCTACGACAGAGACGGGCAAAATCATCGTTATCGCGGCATCGATTGTTGGCATTCTGGTTATCGCGCTTCCCGCCGGCATCATCACGGGCAGCTTTCTCGATCAGCTGCGCCAAATCGGCGAAGACCGCGAGCGCTATTTCGAGACGAATTCCTTCGCGCGCACGCACGCGCCGAGCAGCTTCAAGGCGACGCCCGCGTCAGTTCGGGCCTATTTTCAAAAGAATCCGCGCGTTAAGAAATACCTCGCATACATGGTGGCGTTCACCCTGCTCAATTGCGCTCTGTATGGCGCGATGTCGCTCCTGGGCTTTCCCGTATGGCTCGACACCACGGGCACGGCACTTGCGGCATTCGTGCTCGAACCTGCGGCAGGCTTCATTGTCGGCTTCATCCATAGCCTCATTCTGGCGCTCATCAACGGAAACGCGGGCAACTTGCTGTTCTATGGCGAATGCGTCGTGACGGTTCTCGTCTACGGTATTTTCCTGCGTACATGGCGAAAAAAGTTCGGCACGTTTCGCGCGGCAGTGTTCGTCGTGCTCACCATCGCGGTTCTGCAGTCCGTGATTTCGCTCGTCCTTACCGACATGCTCGCCTACGGAGTAATCACCACGCCATTCGAAGTTGCCTACAAAAATTACTTCATGAGCTTCGGAATGCCCTACGCGGGCGCGCACGTTATCGCAACACTCATCGACCGCGTGCTCGACGCCACGGCAGTTTTGGCGCTCACCACCGCGATTCATTCAGCTGCTCGTTTTTTGCACTTGCCGAATGTGGCCCGCTAATATGCGCATATGAGCGACAATAGGCGAAACATGAACTCCGAAGATAAGGAGGCGCGCATGCGCAGCGTTAACATTGGCATTATTGGTCTGGGAACGGTCGGCGGAGGCGTGGTGCGCCTCATTCAGCGCCACCACGACGATTACGTCGAGCACTACGGCATCGACCTTCAAATTAAGCGCGCATGCAGCCGTAACGACGCAGAGGCGAAAAACCTCGGCATCGCGGATATCTTCACCACCAACTGGCAAGACATCACAAGCGACCCCAATATCGACATCGTGATTGAACTCATTGGTGGCGAGCACCCCGCGACCGAAATTTTCGAGGACGCGTTTGCGCACGGCAAGCACGTGGTTTCCGCTAATAAGGCCCTGCTCGGCCGCCACGTTGAGCACCTAGCCAAACTCGCGAACGACAACGGTGTGCAAATCAAGTGCGAAGCAGCTGCCGCCGGCGGCATTCCTGTGGTGAGCGCCCTTGAGCACGACCTGGTTGGCAACGAGATTCTGACCATCGCCGGCATTATGAACGGCACCACGAATTACATTCTGTCGCGTATGGCCAACGAGGGCCTGGGCTTTGACGAAGTTCTCGCCGACGCGCAGCGCCTGGGCTACGCCGAAGCCGATCCCACGGCCGACGTCGACGGCTTCGATGCCGCTTCGAAAATCGCGATTCTCGCTTCCATCGGCTTCCGCACGCGCGTGAACACCGACGACGTATTCATGCAGGGCATTCGCAACGTTTCCGCCACCGATATCGAAATGGCGCGCCAGTTCGGCTACGCCATTAAGCTGCTCGCCATTGCGCGCAACACCGAAAGCGGCGTCGACGTGCGCGTGCACCCCACCATGATTCCCGCAACGCACCAGCTCGCGAGCGTGTCGGGCGCCATGAACGCCGTGTTCATCGTTGGCGACGCCGTGGGCGAGACCATGTTCTATGGCGCGGGCGCGGGTTCCTTCCCCACCGCAAGCGCCGTGGTGGGCGACGTGATGTCGCTGGCCGACCACATCGCGCATGGCAAAGAGATCATCCCCGAAAGCGAGCCTTTCGGCCACAACCTGGCAATTCGCGACATCGCCGACCTGGAGACGCGTTACTACATTCGCCTTACCGTGGCCGACAAGCTTGGCGTGCTCGCTGAAACCACCAAGGTGCTCGCCGACGACGGCATTTCCATATCCGACATTAGCCAAACGAAATCGGAAGACAACGAAACCTGCACGCTCATTTACATGACGCATGCCGCCAAAGAGCGCGACATCGAGAAGGCGCGCACCGACCTCGAGGCGCTTGATTCGGTTAAGGCCGTTTCTTCAATCATCCGCATCGAGAACATCGAAGCTTGGAATGAAGGCGCGTTTGACAACTAGTCTTTCCGTTTCGCACAAACGAAGAGTCACAACAAAGGAAAACCCGCTTTCGCGGGTTTTCCTTTTGGCCCCCATAGGCCGAGGTCAGGACCAGCTAAACGCCACGATGCCGGCCCTTTATCAACGCTGCGGAAGCTTAACGGCCTGAAGCGCTTTACTTCAAAACCACGTTCTCCATCATAGGCAGAGCATCGTCCCACGTAATGCCGTTGTCGAAGAACATGTGCACCGTCTTGCCGCACGGAGCCTTTGCGTACATGAACACCGTTCCGGTTTCTGCGGTATAGCGTGTCCAGGTGACGCCCTTCACATCAACTTCGTCGAGAACGCCCTTGCCGTTGTAGTTACCCTGAATGGCTTCGGCTTCAGCCAAAGGCTCACGAGGCATGATCTTGGTCTGGAAACGCTTGGTCGAACCGTCGGGATTGAACACGGCGCTACCGCGTTCGTCGTCATTTTCGACAAGCGTCCAGCCCTTGGCGGCCGTCACACTATATGCGCTGTAATCAACGCCGCCCTTTGCGGCAATGGCCTCAGCTTCAGCGTTTGCAGCCTTCATCTCATCGGTCATGCCATCGGTGGTATCGAAATGCATCACGCCACAATTCTCATTGGACGCAACATTACCGAAGAATCCGACAGAAATGGGGCCGTAATAATTGTCTTTAGAGTTCCAGAAATAAACCCATTCGATGCTTTCGCCGGGCTCAATAGAGGGGTCGCCTTCAATTTGGACGCCCTCGCTGAGTCCTTCGGGCTTATTGAGTTCGAAAGAAAGCAAGTCCTTGGCCGACCCATGGAACGTAGGGTCAGTCGCCTCAAGCTCGCCGAAAGCGGCGATTGCTCCAACCGTAGACTTCTTCTTGGCCTTCTCGTTATTGTTCGTAATCTTTACACGCAGATAGAAGCCATCCTGCTTGTAAACATCGCCGCGATAATACGTTCCATCAGCGAGGGATTCGATCGTGAACCCCATCACCTCGATCTTCTGGGATTCGTAGGCTTTCTGCTCTGCCGGAGCTTCACCGCCCGACTCGCCTTGCGTGCCATCAGTTGATTCTCCGCCACATCCAACCATTGTGCATGCAAGCGCAGCAGTCAACACCACCGCCGGCATGCCGAACAGCACTTTCTTCGTTATGGGCTTCACCGTTTCCATCACTCCCCTTCGCTTTGCAGCCTAGAACGGCACCTTCAAACTCAACCCATCCAACCCTGAATTCAAAAACAGGAAGAGCTTTTGACGCTCGGTTATCCAGCACAAACGCTCAGTCGTCCAGCACGCTCCAAAGGCATTTCGCCACGCGCTCGGCGAACCTCGCTCATGAGCGTTCTTACTTCACTGCGATGTTTTCAACCATCGGAACAGCGGCGTCCCAACCAATTTGCCAAGCAATTGTCACGTTGACGGTGCGGCCGCTCGAAGATGCGCCGAGCAAGCGTACGCTGTTGTCAGGCATGGTGAAACGAGTCCACGTCGTGCCGTTGACCTCAACCTCGTCAACAACGCCCTTGTTGTCGAATACGCTTTGCAGCGATTCAAGCGTAGTTGGAATATCACGATTCTCGGTACGAACCGATACAACATGACTCGATCCCTCGGGGTAGAACTTGGCCTCCTGGCCAAACTTATCGGGGTCTACGAGCTCCCACCCATCGGCAGCCGTCGCACTAAACGATTCGCAGTCTATTGACGTTTCCTTTTCAGGAGTTGCTTCGGAGGCTGCCTCAGGCTCGGCTTTTGCCGTATCTTCCGCTTCCTGAGCAGCGGAAGCAGCGTCGTTCGCGTCGTTTTCCGCTGCATCATTCACGCCGCCACCGCAACCAGCCAACGTACACGCGAGCGCCGCAGACAATGCCGCCATCGGCACGCCAAGCACTATCTTCTTCGTCATGGATTTCATCATCTACATCACTCCCCTTCGCGCCGCGATTGCGATTCGCCGTTTACTTGGGCAAAGACAAATCCTTTGCCCCGTAATGCAATTGTGAGTGATAAAGAATCAATTTAGAAGAACTCTGCGGCTCAGAAAGCACTCAAGCAATACTCCCAGCGGCCCAAACAGACCAGAGCAAGATGGCTCCAAGTCACGAAAACCGGACCAGCGCTTATACGGTAATGAAACCCGCTAAACGTTGCGAGTACTTAACAGGTCGCGGCATCGCAAAGGAGCGAAGAGGGCGCAGTCGGCCGGAACGGACGCGACGGCCGCGGAGTAACGGCGGGGATCCGCGCCCGCGTGAAGGGAAGGGCCGCATGTCTCCAGAAGCAGGAAAGGGGCCGCGATGGCCCCAAAAACAAAGAAAGGGGCCTTTCGGCCCCCCCCTGAAATGCGGAAGCGCCCTGCATGAGCGCGACGCCCTGTCCTCC
>CAKUIK010000067.1 GCA_934661005.1 uncultured Slackia sp. | reverse complement strand
GCTCAGTTCTTCAACAAAACGTGGGTTGATGCAGGTTACGAAGGCATCGCATGCCATCACAGGCCGCAGGAAAGCATCTTGAACGGCGGCAAATACCCGCTCGCTTCGGTGCAGCGCAAGACTCGCAACCAGGTCCATACCACGTTCAAGAATCTCGAAACCATGCTGTGCATGGATGGGCATAAACCCACGATTACCATTAATGCCGAAGATGCCGCCGAACGCGGAATCGCAACCGGTGACGCCGTCACGGCGTTCAATGACCGCGGCGAACACTACGGCGTGGCATATGTGACAACCCATTTGAAGAAAGGCGTAGTCGCGCTCGAGAACGGTTGGGATGACGCCTGGGCCACCAGTTCGTCGAACCTGACCAATAACGCCTATCCCACGCTCGGCAGCGTGCATTGCTGCAACTCTACGATGATCGACGTTAAGAAGGAGGCATAAGCCATGGCTGGATTTTCCGTAAACAGCAGCAATTGCTACGGCTGCAAAACGTGCCAAATCGGATGCGCAAACGAAAAAATGCTTCCTGCTGGCGTGTATCTGCGTCGCGTGCGCATCATCGATACCGCAACCGGCATGGCGTACGTTTCGATGAGCTGCAACCATTGCGATGAGCCCGCATGCGTAACGAATTGCCCAGTTGGCGCCTACACGAAAGACGAAGAGACCGGCCTGGTTATTCAGGATCACGAGAAGTGCATCGGTTGCCAGACCTGTGTCCAAAAGTGCCCGTTCCATGCGCCCGCATATAACGAGGAAGAGTCCAAGACGTACAAATGCGATGGCTGCATTGATCGCCAGAAGCGCGGCGAAAACCCCGTATGTACAATCGTATGCCCAAGCATGAACATCGCGTATTCGGACGATTTCGAGGCGCTGTTGTCGCAGACCGCCGACGCGAAGTCTATCAAAGACGCCGTCGAAACCAAACCGAATTACTGCGTGGTTATGGACAAAGATGCTGAGCTCGATATGTTCACGAACATCGATGGATGGACCGAAACGATCGATCGCGGCGGCGAGAACTACTAATTGTTTGATTCCGCCATGCTGAGCGTACTGTTCAGCATGGCCCAGCGCGAAGGTCCTTCCCTCCCCGGACCTTCGCGCTTTTTTGAATTCGGAGGTAGAAAATGCTGTCGCTTGCATGGAAAAACATATCTCGGCGTCTAGGCTCTTCCGCCATAACGATCGCTGTTATCTTCGTCGCGGTTTTTTCTGTAGTGTCGTCCTCTATCGTTCTTAACGCTCTGAATCAGGGCGCCGACTTGTCACGGCAGAGGCTTGGGGCGGATGTAATGGTACTTCCCGCAGGCGTCTCGAGCGATGTCGAGAGCGTCCTGTTCGCCGCGCAACCGATAAATGTATATTTTTCGCCAGACGTTATCGATCAAATCAAATCGATAGATGGCGTGGCAAAGGCAACGCCTCAGTTTTTCACACAAACGGTCGACCAAAGCTGCTGCTCGGTTATCGGCGTTACGCGCGTCGTAGGAATCGACCCCGAGAGCGATTTCGTTATCTCGCCATGGATGAAAAGCGGATCGATTGACGCTATGGGAACAAACGGAATCGTGCTCGGCGCTTCAGCGCCCCAGGTCGAAGGCGGACAAGCGTCGATTCTTGGCACAACATTTCAAATCACGGGCACACTCGACGCAACGGGAACAAGTATCGATGACACGATTTTCATGAGCATCGACTCCGCACGCAACATCGCAACACAGAGCCCATACTTGAAGTCCATTTGGGAACACGCCGACGCCAACGACTCAATATCTTGCATCATGGTAAAAGTCTCCGACGAAACTGACGCGTCGAGCGTGGCAAACGGCATTATGGAGCAATGCTCCGGAGTCACCGCAGTCACAACCTCGAAGCTGATTTCTGGCGCCTCGAACCAACTTGCAGTTCTTTCTACTATCGCGCTTTTCATGGTGATTCTTATAGCGGCGGTATCTGCCGTGGCGCTTATCGGTCGATTTGGCGCGCTTGTAGAAAATCGCGCAACCGAAATAGGCCTCATGCGGCTACTGGGCCTTAGCAGCGTGAAATCGATGGGGTCGGTTGCTTTAGAGGCCTTCATCATGCTCTTAATCGGAACCGTCATCGCATGCGTATCTGCATGTGCGTTTTCGGGATTTGCCACCAACTATATCCACGACGCCCTTCAACTTCCCCATGCAATTACCAGCGCGAGCGTATATGCAACCGCCATTCTGACAGGCGCCGCTTTCGGCATTGCATTGGGAGCGCTGTCATTCGTTGGGCCGCTCATTAAACAGGCGCGAAGCAACACGCATAGCATTTTGGCGAAAGGAGGCCTACGATGACCGCGATTCTCTCATGTCGAAACCTCGTAAAGTCGTTTGCATCGGAACCACCTTTGATTGTGCTTGACCATTTGAGCGCAGATTTCAACGAAAATGAAATCTGCGCCATAACCGGCATGTCGGGCAAGGGAAAATCAACGTTGCTCGCAATCCTGGGAGGAACCGCCAAGCCCGATAGCGGCACGGTCGACTTCATAGGAAAACAAATCACATCGCTTCCTGCAAACGAACTCGATAGCATTCATCGCTGCGGCATTGGTTTCATCACGCAAGACCCATTCTTGTTCCAAGCACTTACGGCGCGGGAGAACTTACAATTCGCAGCTAAAATGCAGCCTAGCTTCAATCCATCATCCGTCGACATCGCTCTCGAGGAGTTTGGCCTTCTTGATCGCGCCGACCACCTCCCATGCGAACTCTCCGTTGGACAGAAACGCCGACTCGTTATTGCCCGCGCTCTTTTTGGCGGGCATAGAATCATCCTCGCCGATGAGCCGACGAACGACCTCGATTCGCGCTGGTCGTCCATCGTTTTCGAGAAGCTCGAATCTTTCGCGCACAACAAGGGCCATGCTGTCATCGCTGTGACCCATGACGAACCGTTCGCAACAAAATGCGACGTCGAATATGAACTCGATTCAGGAGTTCTACTAAGGAGGCGATAACATGGCAACACGCAAAGAATACGCTCGATCAGTAACCCGACGTAGATTCGTCAAAATTTCCGCCGCGTCTATCGCATCCACCTCGCTCTTCATGCTTGGTTGTTCGAAATCCTCTCAGCAGACCGATGAGTCTGATTCGAGGAGCGCGCGTGATGCTTCTGAACAAAAAGAGCAGCAATCCCCATCGTCTTCCACGTCAACGCCGATGAACCGCGAGTATGTGTACGTTACCGAATATGCAGGAAACACCCTTGCTGCCGTGGATTTCGAAAACCAAACAATAGCCACCCGATATCCCGCTGGGCAAAACCCAATGATGGCCGTCGAGGACGACTCAGTGCTCTATATAGGCAATTCGAGCGGAGGGAAGCTGCAGGCTTTCAACATAGATACGGGACTCAATACCCCTATTGCCGCCGGTCAGCAACCTTTGGGACTCGTCATAGACGAGGACTCGCATATTCTGTACGCCTGCGATTACTTCAGTTCGGCGATTCAGATAATCGACACGAAATTGGGATCGATGACTTCTTCCATTCCGCTTTCCGATGTCGGCTTCATCGGCCGAACAGACCCTCCTGCATGCTGCCGAACCACGCCAGGCGCCGGGCGCCGTCCCGTATGCATGGCAAAATCGAGCGACGGAATACTCTACTGCGCGAATTACGGAACATACGACATCGCACGCATCGATTTATCCTCGGGCGAAGAGATTGAACCATTCGATGGCGTAGTAGGCCCGCGTACGATGCTGCTGTCAAAAGACGAGAGCCACATTCTTCTTGCTGGTGTAGGTGGTGAAAACGAGGAACGGGTTTTTGACCTGTATGTCATTGACCGCAAAACCGGTACACGGCTTGCAGCCATCCCTATAGGGGAGGGGGTTGCCGATGTTTGCATAAACGGTGCCGGGAATAAGGCATTTGCCATCGCGCGAGACGAAGGCGCTCTCATCGAAATCGATACCGTCACATGGCAAGAGCTTCGTCGAGCCCAACTAGAAATCGGCATCAGCGCAATCTGTCTGTCAAACGACGATTCGACCCTTTACGTAGCAAATGCCGAAACGGGGGAGCTGCTTGCCGTTGACGTCGAAAGTCTCGAAACGATTTCCCGCGTGAGCGGGCTTTCAAACCCAAAAGACGTTGCGGTTCTTAGGGGTTGAAAAATTCAAGAATCTCGCAGATGAAATGAGGTAGCCATGAAAACGAAACTTGTTCCTATTTGCTCTGCAATCTGTCTGACGTGCGCCATTCTTGCGATTGGCGCGGCCTCGATATGGGCACCGCCTTGCAGTGGGGCGCTTGAGCTCACCAATGGCAATATGGTCCCCATGAAATGCACCTACGCAGCGAAAGCGGGTATTGTGCTGGCGACGCTCATCGCCATATGCTCCGCACTCTCGTTTGCAAAAAAGGACATGCTCTTCGCAGTGGCGGTAATCTCTCTTGCATTGGCCTTCATTGTTATGCAATTGCCCGGCGCGATCGGAGTGTGCAAGAGCGACGGAATGGCCTGCCACACGACCGCAGCGTGGTTTATCTCCTGCGGTGGAGTTTCGTTCGTTTCCTCAATTGTTGGAATCGTTTTGAACCCAAAGAGGAAAAAGGTCAAAACGAAATAGCGACCACGAAGCGTCAACACGGTCGACACATAAATGAGAAACCCTTTCCCATGCATACCCCGAGTTGAAAAGAAACGACGTCGAAGTTGATGTGAACACGGCAGCGGCCGACGCGGCAAAGAAATAATCTTCTCCCAGGCGCAATCCCTCCCACGCGCCATGCAGGGGCCCAGTCAACCTGGGCCCCTGTTGTATTGGCGCGCTTTATACGACCCGATGAAAATATGCTCTATAGTCAGGACGGAAAACGAGAGCAAGCCCATGCTTTCGCGCATAGAAGCCCAGCTCAGGCTTGAAACAAAGCGATTATCGACGGCACGCGCATTTTCCCAAAAACCTTGCAAGGATTCCTTCGTTTAAATCGTTTCCTCATTGAAAGCTCGAAACGACAGGAGGACGCCATGACATACACCGCTTCTCAAAACACCAAAACCAGCACGACCCATATGGCAGCAACGCTCTTCGCAGCCCTGATTTTCCTCGCAGGAATCGCAGCACTTACCGTGCAACCCGCAGAAGCGTTCGCGAAACCCTTCTGCGGCGGGAATGTCCCTTGCTACGCAAGCGCCAAAGCCAACGCCAACACCGCCGATAGCGCAAATCCGCTGTGCAACGGCATGGCGTGCATGCGTTCCGCAATCGAGGGAAAACTTTGCGTGCAAGGCTGCCTCGGCCGCAACGGCGCAACCTTCATCGACGAAAACGGCGACGGTATCTGCGATAATTACGAAAATGGCCTTTGCCCAGGTAAGGGCTTAGGCAACGGAAACGGCAACGGTTGGGGCAGCGGCTCTGGCACCCAAAGCGGCAACGCTTACGGATACGGCGGCGGCAATGGCTACGGCGCCTGCGTCAACGGCAACGGTTGCGGCTACGCTTACGGCCACGGCCACGGCGCTCGCAACGACTTCGTCGACGGCTGCCAGCGCGCCCAAAATTGCCCCAACCGCTAAACGGCATTAACGCGAGGAACGCACGAACGAGCACATGAGACCCCCTGGAGACATATCACGCGCCATGAACGAACACGGCGATGTCGTGTGGCGCGCGTGCGTCGCATACGTGCCCGCGCACGACGCCGAAGACGTGCTGCAGAACACGTTCCTCAAATACGCCATGCATGAACAGGCCTTTTCAAGCGCTGAGCACGAAAAGGCCTGGCTTTTGCGCGTCGCGATCAACGAATGCAAAGACGCCCTGAAGGCGGCCCGCGCGAAAAACATCTCGCTCGAAAGCCGGCTCGAGACGTACAACGACCACTTGCTCGGCATTCAAGACAATTCGACTCAAACCGAAATCGGTGTTAAACGCATACTTGAAGCCATAGACGCGCTCGGCGATCCGCCGAAAACGCAGGTCTACCTGTCGCTCGTCGAAGGCTACACGGCTCCTGAAATTTCCGAAATGACCAACATGCCCGAAAACACCGTCTATTCGTGGATATCGCGTGGGCGCAAGCAGCTGCGGGAGGTGCTCAGCTAATGGCAAATAACGAAGAACACCAGGTCAAAGAGGCGTTTGAGACCATTCACCTTCCGAGCGATGTCGCAGCTCGCGCCGTCGCGAAAATCGAAGCGGAACGGGCGCGTCAAGAAAGCGCAGCCGCCGAAGAATCTCTAGCCGTGCAGAATAGTTCTCGTCCGAACAAATGCGCAGGTCAAGAAAGCATGACTACCGAAGGACCCTTCGCCCCGCAGACGAGTAACAGCGCAAACGAAGCATCAGCAGGCCAGGGGAGCGCCGCGCCGCAAAAACGCCGCAGGTCGCTTCGCCTCGTCAAAGGCGGGCGAATCGCCGCGATTGCAGCGTGCTTGGCGCTTGTCGCGTGCCTCATCGGCGGCGTGGCCGATTTCCTGCGACCCGTGGCATATGTGGGAATTGACGTGAATCCATCGGTCGAGCTCACGCTGAACCGCTTCGACATCATAGTTGGAGCGTGCGCGCTCAACGACGACGGCCAGCGCGCGCTCGACGAAGCGCCGTGCATGTGGCGCGCCTTCGACGACGCCGCGCGCGACCTCGATAGCGCCATGCGCGCCATAGCCGGCGAGGGCGCTGTCGTGGAGGTGTCCATCGACTGCGACAACGAGAACCGCTATGCCGCGCTCGCCGCGCAAAGCAACAATTGCTTCGGCTGCAACGGCGAGGCGCACTGCGCCCGCACAAACGCCAAGGAGCGCCAAGCCGCCCACGATTCGGGCATGGGCGTCGCGAAATACCGCGCCTACCAGGCACTTCAGGAAGCAGGAGTGGACCTTTCAGCCGAAGAATGCGCCTCGATGAG
>CAKUIK010000066.1 GCA_934661005.1 uncultured Slackia sp. | reverse complement strand
GAGGCATTCGTCAACCCCTCGTCCTTTAAGATCTATCAGGCGGATACCGGGCTGCTCGTCTCCAAGGCCGGTGCTCAGCGAGCCGATATTCTCGCCGGTATCGGTGGTACGTTCATGGGTGCGCTTACCGAAAACTACGTTGCCCAACAGCTTTCATCCATTGGCTATCCGCTGCATTATTGGACTCGAGATAATCGTGCGGAAATTGACTTTGTCGTGGAGAGACAGGGGTGCGTGTCTGCGATCGAAGTTAAAGCAGGGGAGAATACGAGATCTCGAAGCCTGTTCTCGCTAAAAAAGACCCATCCGGGTGTGCGTCTTATCAGGCTTTCAACTAAGCCTTTTGGATTGAATGATGGACTGAGGTCTGTCCCACTTTACGCAGCGTTTTGTCTATAGAGGGTGAT
Organism: uncultured Slackia sp.; assembly: GCA_934661005.1. Lineage (GTDB taxonomy): Bacteria > Actinomycetota > Coriobacteriia > Coriobacteriales > Eggerthellaceae > Slackia. Next base: position 6,585 of record CAKUIK010000066.1, on the reverse strand, counting down.
TCCGTTGCGGTGCGCTCGATGCCGCGGCTAGCTCTCTTGGTTGCCTGCCTTGTCGGTGCCTCCCGTGACGCACCCGAGCAGTTCCTCGGGCGACACGCCGTAGAGTTTGGCGAGCGCGATGAGGTTCGCCGTGTTGGGATCACTCGAGCCGTTTTCCCATTTGGAGACTGATTGGCGGCTCACACCGAGGGCTTCGGCGACGATATCCACGCCTACCGTGGTGGTCTTGCTCGTGCTCACCTTCATATAGGTGCCGGGAGCGTAGCAATCCTTGGCGGTACCGGATTTGGTGAAGTACACCTCGCGCTGCTCGCCGTCCTCGTCATAGCCGTTGAGTTCGTATGACTTGCCTTTTTCCTGTTTGTTGCCATCGCTATCGAGCAGCCACGGGTCTTCGTTTGCTTCATCGGTGGGGATTTGCGTGTAGTAGACCTCGGACGCGACATAGCGGTCGTTGTAGTAGCCCTTTGCCCAAAACGCGCCTACGGCGACGAGCGCGACGGCAAGGATGATGGCAATCTTCTTTTTCATGTTTTGGTTCTCCTGGTGTTTGTGAAGGTTCTTATTACTTCTAAAACCGTGCGACTCGCTGCTTAAAACTCGAGTTCCTTCTTGTTAAAGCATGCGATGGATGCGGGCGTAGGCAGTGCGACGTAGACAACAAGCGCGCCTAGGATCGCGGCGAGCGCGCCGCTTATGTGGGTACCCGCGGCGATGTCTGCCGCTCCCGAGTAGAGCACAGCGCTGTAGAGCAGACGCGTCAGGTCGCCAAAGGCAGCGCGGAAGAATTCTTGACCCAAGACCATCGTGGCGATGATGTAGATGGTCTTTGATGAGAGCAACACGTAGGCAATCGTGCCGTTGATGGCGTTTTGCGCAAGCACGTGCCGTGCGAGCTCGCGGTCGGAAACGCGCAGGGTGATGGTGTCGTTTTTGACCTTGAGGCTCTCGTGGTCAATTTCGCGCAGCACACGACCCTGATCGATGATGCCAAAGCGCTGGGCGGTGTGTTCCAGCTCGCCCAGGATATGGGATGAGGTGATGACGGTCGTGCCGAGGTCGCGGTTGAGCGCGGTGATAAGATCGCGGATGTCGGCGATGCCCTGGGGATCAAGTCCGTTGACCGGCTCATCGAGGATGAGAATCTCGGGGTTGCCAAGCATGGCATTGGCAATGCCCGGGCGCTGCTTCATGCCCATGGAAAACGATCCGAACGGAGCGTCCACGTTCGCAAGACCGACAAGCTCGAGCACGCGCTCGGTTTCGCTGCGATCGCGGACACCTTTCATCTGACGGTAATACTCGAGGTTCTCTTGATCAGTGAGGTAATCAAAGAAGTTTTTGCCGATGAAAACCCCGATCTTTTTGCGCGCCATAGCTTTTTTGAATGTGGTGGAGTGAGATGGCATCCACTGCTGCCGCGTCCTTTCGTGTTCGACTGCTTTCGATTGACGGCTTATAGTCTCGCGAAAAAGGGCGGTTGCGCCCACCAACTAGCGCGTATATCTTTGTTTACATTGCGGTTTACGTGGGAAAATACGTGATGCTATCGTTTGTTTCCCCATAAGTCACCATGGCATCGCGCCCCGTTACTCAATGCGCTTCCTGTACGTCCCAAAAGAGAAGTTGCTCAACAGCGATTGATATTCCTTCGCATCAAAGCGTTCAACATCGGACGTCAGCACGGAATAGGTCTCGCCTTCATCGACGAACTTGCAGCCCGTGTCGATGATCCCGTTCCTCCCATAGAAGGAGACCCTCTTCTCCCGTTGCTGCGCGTTCTCGGCCGAGGGGTCAATTGCCTCTACATTTAAGACGATGATCTTGTCGGTATTGCGCTTGAGCCAGTCAATCATTTTGGTGCCATAGCCCTTTGATCTGACCCGGTCGTTTACCGCCAGGTAGAGAACGAAGATGTATTTATCGTTCTCGGCCGTATACATGATTCCGCAGAACCGCCCGTCCTCGTAGAAGGCCCTGAAATTGACGCTTTTGCGCACCGTCAATATGTTCAGAAGCCAGAGCGGCACCCGCTCGTTCCGGGGGAGGGCGGTCTTCATCAGGCGGCGGACGTCGTCGTACTCGTCCATTTTCCTCGAAACGGTTTCGGCATGAAGGGTCGAGGGCCGGCCGTCTTCGCTCCGGCGTTCGGGCCGGCTGGCGTTCGGCATGCTTTCTCCTAAGGATGGCGTCTCGTCGAATCGGTATAACCTATTCGCTATTGCCTGTATGATAGCGATGCGGCGCGGTGCGGCGTCGAGAGCGCGGAAGCCGTCGCTCGGTCGTTGACTCGGCGCGCCGACCTCCTGACGACCGTCGGTCAAGCGTTCCGCCCCAACGTTGAAAACTGGATGCAGCTGGAATGACAAGGCGGCAGAGCCAGAGCCACGGAGTTAGAATAGAACAGACGTTCGATTTTATGGTATAATATTTGCCAACAGGCGCGGTTTCTTCCGAAGCCGGGCCTATTGCTATGTTTGGACCAATGTCGGTGGAAACTCAAACTCAGGGGGGCGGCTGCAATGGCATACGATTTCAAGAAGGAATTCAAGGAACTCTATAAGCCGTCGGGCAAGCCGAGTATTCTGACTGTTCCGCCTATGAGCTATATCGCCGTGCGTGGCAAGGGCGACCCCAATATCGAGGGTGGCGAGTACCAGAGCGCGATGCCGCTGCTTTACGGCGTGGCGTACACCATCAAGATGTCGAAGAAAGGCCCGCACGAAATCGAAGGCTATTTCGACTTCGTCGTGCCGCCGCTCGAGGGCTTCTGGTGGCAAGGCTGCCCCGATGGCGATATCGACTATGCTCGAAAGGACGATTTCAACTTCATCTCATGCATCCGTCTGCCCGATTTCGTCACCCGCGACGATTTCGACTGGGCCGTCGCAGAAGCTACCGCCAAAAAGAAGCTGGATTTCTCGGCGGTCGAGCTGCTCGGGGTCGACGAGGGCCTATGCGTTCAATACATGCATACCGGGCCTTACGACAGCGAGCCGACGACCATAGCAGCCATGCGCGCATTTGCGGCGGAGCGGGGGTATGCGCCCGACTTCTCCGAAGCCCGTCTGCATCACGAGATTTACCTCTCCGACCCGCGCAAGTGCGCGCCAGGGAAGCTCAAGACCGTGATTCGCCATCCTATCAAGCCAATCTAGCGAAACGCTGCGCCAGAATGTAGCTTCAGTAGGAGCTATCGGTCAAGCGGCAAGGGCTTGTCCCATTCGGCGGTATCGGGATTCCAAACGGCAGTGAAGTTTTCGTTCGTTCCCTCACAGGTAGGGCTTACTCCCCTGCGGGGGGCTCAGGTTTCGGCTCGAGGAAAATGCGGTTGCTGCTTCTGCCGGTGTCGAGCTCGAAATGAAGGGAGGACAAGAACCCTGTAGCTTCGAACCCGCAGTACACGTTGAGAACCTCGGCGTCGCAGGCGGGCACGTTCTCGTAGCTGAACCTGAGCTTCGGGGGAACGACGTGGGGCGGCAGCGTCTCGGAGAGGATCCCGGCGATGGCGTCGGCAATCACGCTGCTGTGTTCGTTTATGTGCGCCTTGGCGCTAATGCGCGGCAAGGAGCTGCTCAAGGAACGTCGGAATATCGCGGTTGGCGAGCGTGTCCGCCATGACGGGCGCCGCCTCGGCGATGATCGCGGCGGTTGCTCCAATCGCGAAGCCCCAGATCGCGCCAATAACGGCGCGCTTGAGCGCTTCATTGGGGTCGGTGTCGTCGGCAAAGTACTGCGCGATGCCCAAAAAGAAGCCCCCGACCGCACAGACGAGCGCGAGCCCTGCGATGAGCGTGTACTCTTCCGAGAAACTAAGCCCGCGAACCATGCATATAGCGGCGGTCTCGATAAACGCCGGGAGAACGGAAATGCACAGAGCGGCAAGCGGGTTTGCGGGCAGCTTCTTCGAGGCCGCGCAAGCCGCGGCCGTGCAGATCGCAATAAGGAATGCGAGCAGGTTGAGCTCGCCGAACGCTTCCGCTTCGAAGAATTGCGCGGAAATCACCTTTGTGCAGGCAAGTCCCATCATGGTTACGACGAAGAAATTCGTCTCGCCCATCGAGCGGTCCATAAGGCCCAAGAAAAGCTGGTCGAGCGTTTTAGCGACGGTCGAGCTGGCCTTTCCCGCGAATCGGCGAAGTGAGAAGAGGATGTGGTCGTATTCGCCTTCGGTTGCGGTTTCGAGTTCGTCGCCGCAAGCGGCGAGGTTGTTGCTGCGGGTTTCTGCGGGCTTGCCCAGGGCGTTTCCGTCGGGCTCGTTGGGCTTTTCGGCGGTTGGCCTTGTCGACGAACGCCCATGCCCCTCGAAGTGATTTTTAGGTGCTTCAAACGCCTCGCTGAAATCATCGGGGTGTTTCTTGGTCGTTTCTGATGGGCACCCGGGTTCGATCGAGGCCTCCGCGCTTGCCTTCGTTGGATCGTCGGGCTTGCTTGAGTCTGTTGCGATTTCTTTCGGCTCGTCGGTGCGATTGGTGGGGCGCCCCGCATTCGCCTTGGGCGATTCGCCGTCTCGAGCGTCGCCTTCGCCGCTCGCATCGCTCTTGTCGGTCGGTTTTGCGTCATCGCCGACTTCGTCTACGTAGAGCAACTCCTTGAGCCAACTTGGAGTGCCTTTCTGTCGCGTGGTTTTGTCGATTCTCACGGATTCTTCCTTTCGTGCGTTGGTGTTGCGAGCTCGTCGCGCGTGAGGGGCTAAACGATCCACCCCATGTAGCTCAGGTAGAGCGGCGCTGCGTCGTAGACGATTTCGCGCGTGATGTAGGGTGCCAACTCCCAAATAAGGGCGGCGGTGGCACCAACGGCCGCTCCCCAGAAGGGGACGAAGAAGATGCGCGCGCAGGCTGCGCTTTCGCTCATGCTCGTGTTTTCGCAAATGCTTTCGTCTTCTTTGTCGCTCTCAAACGGATTTATCAAGGCCTCCACGATCAAAAGAGCCGCGCTGCCCAGGCAGCCGATCAGCGCCCAGTTCGTAATGAGGCTGAACACGTCGGCGTCTGAGCCGTTCATCGCGCATGCGGTGGCGATTTCGATGAGGGCCGGCAGACACGCAATCACGAGCGCCGTGAGGGCGTTGGCCGGGCATTTTTCGGAAATCGTGCACAAACCGAGCACGCCCAGCGCCGTTACGAAGGCGAAGGCGTTGAGCTCGCTCAAAGAGCTCGAGTCGATGAATACCGCGCCAATCACGCGCGCGCAGACGAGCAGCATGAGCGTGACCGCCACGAAATTGGCGCGTCCCATCGAGCGGGACATAAATGCTTTGAACAGGTCTTTAATTGCGAGCGCGATGCTGGCTTTGACGAAGAAGGAGTCCTCGAAGAAGTCATCCAGCTCGTCGTCGTATTCGTCGCGGTCGTCGTCATGATTGTTGCGGTTGCTGCAATCGTCGTCGCAAGGCGCGTCGAAGTCGCCCTGGACGCTGCCGGGGTTTTCGTCGGAGCTTTCGTTGTGGGTGCCGCCGGTGTTGCTTGTGCCTCCTGTATTTCTCTCGCCGTTTCCCGCATGGGATCCGTTGTCGAAGTCGTTGCGAACACTGCCAGCTTTGTTGGCGCTACCAGCGATTCTTTCGCTGTCTTCCGTATGGGATTCGTCGTCGAAGTCGTTGTGGCGCTCGTCTTCGGAAGCGCCCATCACAAACCCCTTGCCGGTCCCGATTCCGCCGTAGTATTTCTTTCCCATGGTTCCTCCTTATGCGTTGACTACTGGAGCGGAAGAGGGTTGAGGGGTCCGCTTCCTCGTTTTCCGCCGAGTTTGTTCGAGAAATCGTTCATGGCCGTTCCTTTCGTGTGTTGGGTTTTTGCCAACCACATGGAAAACGGGCGCGAAGTTTTCTGGAAAATGGGGAAGGGTCGCCGGCGTGACTGATGACGGCCCGTCGGCGAGCCTGGTGCGAGCTTATCGGCAAGTTGGTGCGATGTGGGTTTCGGCGGATCGGGCCGATGCGAGCCTGTTGGAGGGCGGCGCAGATGGGGGTTTGTTGGCAGGCCGGGCCGATGCGGGCTTGCAGGTGGGTCGATGCAAGCTTGCCAGCGGGCCGAGTCGATACGGGCTTGCCGACTGGATTGCTCGGCAGGCTCCACGGACGGATTGTTCGGTCGGCTCGGCAGATGAATCGCTCGGGTGAGCTTGTCTGACGAATCGCTCGGGCGAGATGCTGGAGGAGGCATTGCGGCTTCGTAGGGTTTATTTGGCAGAAAACGCCGCTAGAGGGCCTCGTGGTGAGGTTCGGATTACGGGCGTCTTGGGGCAATACGCGATGGACGGTTCTCTGAACTGCGGTTTTCCTTCTTGGTGGGAGAGGGTCTTTCCCGATATGGTCGAGCGGCCTTTGCATTCCCTGTCGAATGAGGCCCCCTAGCGGCGTTTTCTGCCAAATGGAAGCACCTTCTTTGCAATTGGGCCCTTTACTGACGTTTTCTGGCAGGAGAGGGTGCGAAGGGTGGATGGCCAGGGAAGGAGGGGATGGCCAGGGAAAGTGGGGCGCGAAAGATGCGAAAGGTGAGGGAACGCGGAAGATATGAAGGGCGGGAAAGCAAGTAGTGTAAGACGGAAAACAAGCCGCGTAAGACGAGAGATGTGGGGTGC
>CAKUIK010000065.1 GCA_934661005.1 uncultured Slackia sp. | reverse complement strand
GGGGAGCCATGAAGGCAATCAACGTTGTTGCGGCCGTTATTGTGCATGACGGCAAGGTGTTCGCGACCCAGCGCGGATACGGCGAGTTCGCTGGCGGGTGGGAATTCCCCGGTGGCAAAGTCGAGCCAGGCGAAACCCCTGAGCAGGCGTTGGTTCGCGAAATTCGCGAAGAGCTCGAAACGACGGTTTCGGTCGATTCGTTCGTGTGCCAGGTAGAATACGATTACCCTACGTTCCATCTGTCCATGGGGTGCTACATGTGCTCCATCGTGGAGGGGCACTTGCATTTGCTTGAGCATTCGGCGGCGAAGTGGCTCGGCGCGGCGAACCTGCGCACGGTCGATTGGTTGCCCGCCGATATTGAAGTTGTCGACGCCCTTGAGGCTGAAGGAGTGCTTTCGTAAGTTGGCTTTCCCCGGAGAAAAATATCCGCTCGATAGAGGCGAGCAAAACTGCCTAATTTCGAATATGCTTGCGTCGGAGTGCCTGTTGCTGGTTATCGGCGTCGTCGGATCCATGCTTGCGAGCGGCATTGTTTCGGGCGATTGGTTCGGCTCAATTATCGGCTTTGGCTGGGCGCACGAAATCGCGCTGTCGTGCATGAAGCTTTCCGCCATCGACACGATCGTGGCCGCTGTGGTTGTAACTGCCATATCGCTCGCTGTTGCACATGCCATCGAATTCGTCGCGGCGCGCACGACGTCGGGTCGACGCAGCATTATCGAGAGTCGCCGAGGCATCAATGGCGAAATTCCTCGCATCGATTCGTACGCCGTGTTCGCAGGCATGTTCGCGGCGGGCTTTGCCGAGGAGCTTGTGTTCCGCTTCGTGCTGGTTGGCGGCCTGGCCGCGCTTCTGGGCCTGTTCATTCCCGCTAAAATCGCCGTTATTGTCGCGATTCTCGTTTCCACCGGCGTTTTCGTGTATGCGCATGACGAATATCGCGATTGGTACACGCTGTCGGCGTGCGTGGCGATGTCCCTGGTGCTGTGCGTCGCGTTCGCGGTTACGGGCAGCTATTTGGTGGTCGCGCTTGCGCATGCCGCCTACGACATCATCGATATCGAAATCGAGGGCTCGCGCATGGTGGACGAGGAGGATTACTTCCTTGGCGAAGTTCCGCAAAGCGTGATGCTCGATATGTATGAGGAAATTTGTCGCGAAGAAAACGAGCGCGCGAATCGCGGGGAATAGCGTGTGCTTTCGTGTGGCCCCCTTCGAATGTTTGCATCCGAAGGGGGCCGTTGGTATTTCTTAAGGACGACGGTCGTTGATGGTGAGCCTCTCCTCTCCATGTTTCGTGAGAACAAATGAAAGCGGTCGTAGGCTCTTGGTTTTAATCAGGCCTTTCTGCTCGAGTGCAGCGGCGTATTTGCGTGCGGTTGGCTGTTTTGCTCCAATATAGTCGGCAATTTCGGCAATGCGAACCTCGGGAGAGAAGCCGAAGAGCTTGGTTTGAGCGAGCTGGTAGAGGATGTCGATTTCTTTGCTGCTTATATCGGTCTCGATTTGATCGCTTGCGATATTGAGGCTCTTTGAAACGCGATTTAGGGCGTCAAGGCTTTCCGTCAGGGTTTCAATGATTTTATCTTGCGCATCGCTGATAATCTCCATCAATGAAATGACGAACATCGTTCCCTCGTGCTTGTTAAGCCTCTTTTCGACGGATTCAAAGGCGGCATAGTACTTTTTTCGATTTTCGGCTATGCCTCGCGACACCGAAAGGGCGGTGATAATCGACAAGGGCTCGCTTAGGTGCATTGCGAGCAGGAGGCGTCCGGTGCGTCCGTTTCCATCGTAAAAAGGATGGATAAACTCAAAGTAGTAATGAGCAAGGAGGGCGCTATAGAGCTGCGGCATTTCTTCTGAATTAGCAAGGTCGATCATCTCGGCTACCCTGCGTATTATCTCATCTTCTGGCCATACTCCCTCGTGTATGGTCTTGGTGCCGCTTTCGATGGTAACCGGATCTTTCCTAAATAAAGCACCGTCGAGTTTTGTGTTTTTGTCGAGTTCGCCGTCCATTACCCCGTCAAATAGGAGACGGATGTCTTTGGGGGATTGGGGAAGTTCGAGCTGCTGGTCGCTGAGTGAAAGGTAAAGTCTGGCGAATTCGCGAAACCTTTTTTCGCCCGTAGGGTTAGCATGGTGATTTGCCGAGTCGAGGGCCTCTTGAATTTGTTTGCGTGTGCTATGGACGCCTTCTATCTCATTACTGCATGCGACTTCGTTGAAGATAAGTTTCCTGATGAGTGCGGCCCGCGCGATTTCCGGCAATTCTCGGGAAATGTTCGAAATGCGGCGCTCTTTGCGCAGAACTGCTTCGCTTAGGAGGCTAAGCTGCTTTGGGACGGTCAAAAAAAGAGGATCGCCGTCAATATTGATGTTGGTGACAAATGCTGATTCTGATTTGATTCGCGATAGATATTCAGCGTTTAGCCGTGCTTCGCCTTCCGACCCGGCACGATAATATATTTTCGTGAGATCGTCGTAGCTCGCCATATTGACCCTCGCTATTCGAATTAAACCCGATAAAATGATATTTAGCGCATTGTATTTCATTTCTTAAATTCAAAAAAGCGAAAAAATGAATTTAAGGATGGGAATTCGAGTGACTAAATTCAATTGCGGCCATAATCGAATTTAAGCTAAAAGAAAGAGGACCCGCTCGATGTTTGCAGGCCCCCTGTGTCAAATTTCTTTTTACGCCATGATCTTGCGGAAGAGCTCGACCACCTGGTCGTGGTCGGCTTCGCGCGGATTGCCGGGGAAGCATGCGTCGGCCATAGCATCGCGGGCCAGCTGCTCCAGGTCGCCTTCGACCAGGCCCGCGCACGTCTTGGGAATCTCGACGTCTTCGGAAAGCTGGCGCACGGCCGCGATGGCGGCGTCGGCGGCTTCTTCGGCGCTCATGTTCGCGGCATCAACGCCCATCGCGCGCGCCACATCGGCCAGGCGATCGACGACAACGGGTTTGTTGAATTCCATCGCGATAGGCAGAAGCATCGCGCAGGCCACGCCGTGCGGCGTGTCGTAATGCGCCGAAAGCGTGTGCGCCATGGAGTGGTCGATGCCCAGGCCCACGTTGGAAAACCCCATGCCGGCGACGTATTGGGCGAGTGCCATGCCTTCGCGGCCGCTCGCAGGTTCGCCGCTTTTCGCTTCGGCCACCGCGTCGCGCAGGTTCTTCGAGATAAGCTCGATCGCCTTCAGGTGGAACATGTCGGAAAGTTCCCACGCGCCCTTGGTGGTGTAGCCCTCAATCGCGTGCGTGAGCGCGTCCATGCCAGTTGCCGCGGTGAGGCTTGCGGGCATGGTCGCCATCATTTCGGGGTCGACCACGGCGACTTCGGGGATGTCGTTCACGTCGACGCAGACGAATTTGCGTTCCTTTTCGGTGTCGGTAATCACGTAATTGATGGTAACTTCGGCCGCGGTGCCGGCGGTGGTGGGCACGGCAATGGTGAACACGGCATGCTTGGTGGTAGGTGCGACGCCTTCGAGGCTCACTACGTCGGCGAACTCGGGGTTCGTAGCAATAATGCCAATGCCCTTCGCGGTATCCATGGCGCTGCCGCCGCCCACGGCTACGATGCAGTCGGCGCCGCTAGCCGTAAACGCGGCCACGCCTGCTTGCACGTTCTCGATGGTGGGGTTGGGCTTAATGTCGCTGAACATCTCCCATGCGACGCCCGCTTCGTCGAGCAGGTCGGTCACCTTTTTCGTGACGCCGAAGCGCACCAGGTCGGCGTCGGTTGCCACAAACGCCTTCGAAAATCCGCGACGGGTAAGCTCGCCGGGAATTTCCTTAATCGCGCCTGCTCCGTGGTAGGAAATGTTGTTCAAAACGAAGCGATTTGCCATAGCTGCCTCCTTGTGTCGACGGGCTGCCGTTGCGCGTTGCGTTTGCGGCGCGTCCCCTTTGGCGTGCCCGATTGCTTGTAAGAACAAGATACTCGTTTGCTCGTTGCATGGCGCCGAAAATGACGTCGTTTTCGAATTGCTGATGCGCCTGGGGAAGCGGCTTTTTCGCAACGAAACGTCAACATCGCGTGGCGCTCGCGTGGGCTTGCTTGACACGCGCGCGCGTCGAACTACAATCCTGTTTTGGCACTCGGGCATGTTGAGTGCTAACAATCGCCGCCGCCAGGTGCGAACGCGGGCCAATCGCCTGCGCCGCCTTGTGCGATACGGCGACCTTTGGGTAAAAGCCGCCTGCGCGGCACGCGAATAGAAAGGCCATTCGAGCTATGAAGAAGTTCAAGACAGAGAGCAAAAAGCTGCTCGACCTCATGATCAATTCGATCTACACGAACAAGGAAATTTTCCTGCGCGAGCTCATTTCCAACGCGTCCGACGCCGTGGACAAGCTCTATTTCAGGAGCCTCACCGACACCGACGTGAAGCTTTCTAAGGATGAGCTGGCCATTCACGTGTCGTTCGACAAAGATGCGCGCACCGTTACCGTGAGCGATTCGGGCATCGGCATGACCAAAGACGAGCTCGAGAAGAACCTGGGCACCATCGCCCATTCTGGCTCGCTCGAATTCAAAACCGAAAACGACAAGGCCCAGGGCGACGACGTGGACATCATCGGCCAGTTCGGTGTGGGCTTCTATTCCGCATTCATGGTCGCCAAGGAAGTGCGCGTCGTGAGCCGCGCGTTCGGCAGCGACGAGGCATGGGCGTGGGTTAGCGACGGCGTTGAAGGCTACACCCTCGAGGAAGCCGAGCGCGCCACGAACGGCACCGATATCATCCTTACGCTGAAAGACGACACTGACGAGGAGAAGTACGACACGTACCTTTCCGAGTGGGGCCTGAAGAACCTTATCAAGAAGTACAGCAACTACGTGCGCTACCCCATTACCATGGATTGCGACAAAACGCGCGAGAAGCCGAAGCCCGAAGACGCCGGCGACGATTACAAGCCCGAATTCGAGCACTACACCGAGCGCGAGACCATCAATTCCATGGTGCCCATTTGGAAGCGCAGCAAGTCCGATGTGACCGACGAGGAATACAACGAGTTCTACAAGTCGAACTTCCACGACTTCGCCGACCCTGCGCGCACGATTAAGGTGCATGCCGAGGGCGCCCTTACTTACGATGCGCTGCTGTTCATTCCGAGCCGCGCGCCGTTTGACCTGTACAGCAAAGACTACAAGAAGGGCCTGGCGCTCTACAGCTCCAACGTGCTCATCATGGATAAGTGCGAAGAGCTTCTGCCCGATTGCTTCAACTTTGTGCGTGGCGTGGTCGACTCTGCCGATTTGCAGCTGAATATTTCGCGCGAGACGCTGCAGCACAACAGCCAGCTGCGCGCCATTGCCAACAAGCTCGAGAAGAAGATCAAAAGCGAGCTCGAGAAGATGCGCGACAACCATCGCGACGATTACGAGAAATTCTTCGAGCAGTTCGGCCGCGGCCTGAAGTTCGGCATTTACCAGAGCTACGGCATGCAGAAGGGCCTGCTCGGCGACCTGCTGCTGTTCTATTCGGCCAAGCAGCAGAAGATGGTGACGTTCGAGGAATACGCCGCCGCCATGCCCACCGACCAGAAGGCGATTTACTATGCCGCCGGCGATTCGACCGAGCGTTTGGCGAAGCTGCCCGTGGTGAATTCGGTGCTCGACCGTGGCTACGATGTGCTGCTGTGCACGCAGGATGTTGACGAGTTCACGTTCCAGACCATGCAGACCTGGGGCGAGGGCGAGTCGGCTAAGGAGCTGAAGAACGTCGCGTCGGGCGATTTGGGTCTGGAGACCGAGGACGAAAAGAAGGCCGCCGAAGACGCCACGAAGGAAAACGAAGGCCTGTTCGGTGCCATGAAAGAAGTCCTGGGCGATTCGGTGACGAAGGTCGCCGTGTCCACGAAGCTCGCCACGGCCGAGGCTGCTCCGGCGTGCATCACCGCCGAGGGCCCCGTGTCGCTCGAGATGGAGAAGATTCTCTCGCAGATGCCCGATATGGGCGAAGCGCCCAAGAGCGATCGCGTGCTCGAGATTAACGCTGCGCACCCCGTGTTCGCCACGCTGAAGGCCGCCCAGGAAGCGGGCGACGCCGAAAAGGTGAAGACCTACGCGAGCCTGCTCTACAACCAGGCGCTGCTCGTTGAAGGCATGGCCCTGGAGGACCCCGTGGCCTTCGCGAACGCAATCGCCTCGCTCATGAAATAGCCAGATTCCTAGCTCCCGATTGCTAGCCCTCCCATCTGACGAAAGCCGGTCGCATCTCGCGGTCGGCTTTTTTGTATCCAAGCCCGCTTGGAACCTGTTTGGAATCTGCTAAACGCTACGAGCATTTGACAGGTGAGGCATCAACGGGCTATCGGCCTCGTGGCGGGCTTTCAGCATCGTTTCAGCATTGGCTGTTTTTCGTAGCGGCGCGTTAACGGTTCGGGCTTGCGCGCGCCTCGTCGGGTAGTATGGCAGTTTGTACTGACGTATGCGGCGTGTGCTGCATAAGCCGACTCTTAAGGAGCCCCATGGAATCGTTCGAAGTCGTTCTGCTGCTGTTTGGTTGCGTTCTTGTCTCAAGCATTTTCGACCAGGTATTTTCACGCTTGGCCATGCCGCTTGTGCAAATCGCCCTCGGTGCGGTGGTCGGCTTCTTCATCGCCGAAGAGCCGTCGGCGGTTATTTCCGACCCTGAGCTCTTCCTGCTCATCTTCATCGCGCCTTTGCTTTTCGACGAATCGCGCCATGCCGACAAGGGTGCTCTTTGGAAAAACAAGGGGCACATTATTTCGCTTGCCGTTGGCCTCGTGTTCATCACGGCGCTCGTGGTGGGCTTCGTGCTGAACCTCATCGTGCCGTCCATTCCGCTTGCGGCCGCTTTCGCGTTGGGTGCCGCGCTTGGCCCCACCGACGCCGCCGCCGTTGCCGCCATGGGCAAAGACGTCAAGCTCACCGATCGCCAAAAGTCGCTGCTTTCGGGCGAGGCCCTGTTCAATGACGCATCGGGCGTTGTGGCGTTCGAGTTCGCCATCGCGGCGGCAATTACGGGCACGTTCTCGCTGTTCAACGCGACGGCCACCTTCCTGTTCGATTTCGTCGGCGGCGTGGTCGTGGGTCTTGCGCTTGCGGCAATCGTGATGTTTGTGCTTGGCCGCGTGCGTGCGCTCGGCCTTGAAGCACCTACGGTATTCCTGTTGTTCGAAGTGGTTATGCCGTTTTTCGCGTACCTCACTGCTGAGCACTTTGCCGTGAGCGGCATTTTGGCTGTTGTTGCGGCCGCGCTGTTCATGAAGTTCTACCCGAGTTCGCTTACCATCGAGTCGTCTCGCTACGCTGTGGCCAGCGAAAACGTGTGGGAACTCAT
>CAKUIK010000064.1 GCA_934661005.1 uncultured Slackia sp. | reverse complement strand
GCCAGCAACGCCTCGCAGCCGCGAACCACGTCTTCGTACGTCGTTTCGAAATCGCCCGTGAACCACGGGTCGGCCACGCTGTTCGCCGAATCGGCGTCCCCACCGTCGGAATACTCGAGCAGCTTGCGCACTTTGCCCTGCGGGTCGCCTTTCAGAATACGGCGCATGTCGCGAATGTTCTCGTCATCCATGCCAATGAACAGGTCGTACTCGCCATAATCGGCCGCGCGCAGCTTCACGGCGGCTCGGCGCGGGTGAGCAATGCCGTGAGCGTCGAGCACCCGCTGCGTACCCGGATGCGTATCATTGCCGATTTCGTCGTTGGTCGTCGCGCAAGACGCAATGGCGATGCGGTCGCCCAAACCCGCGCGCGCAACCATGTCGCGCATCACGAACTCAGCCATGGTCGAGCGACAAATATTGCCGTGGCACACAAACATAATGCGATGGATAAACTGACGTTGCGACATGCGATTCCTTTTCTTCGATAAGCTCAATGCAAACGAATATGCTATTGCACGCATGCGGAAATGGCAATGCCACCGAAAAACCCACGGCGAATCCTAGCGCGACTAGGCGCCTACCGAACGGCCACGCCCCACAGAACGGAGCCTTGCGCGAGCACACACCTGCGAACCCGTCCGCACTCGCAAAAAACCTAGCACGAGCGAGCATCCACAAAACCGCACGTAACCCCATTATTGTTAAGGACAGCCATGATTGCCGCGAACGCCGTGGGGGCCCAAGGCCTGTCGTGCGAGCGAACACGCCGCAACAAAGAAGGCTCCCCGCCTTATAAGCGAGGAGCCTTTGTCACCTTTATGAAGAAAACTGCTAGTCGATGCGCGCGTAGTCGCCGCTGCCCTCAAAGCCCCAATCGAGCTTATCGGCCTTGCCGTTCGAATCGCAATGGACGGCATAGTTCCATGCCGGCTCTTCATCGTCCCAATACAAGCCAACCTGGTCGACGGCGGTAATGGCCCAGGTACCCGCCTCAGCCTGCTTGCCATCGATGCTCTCGACAAGCGTTCCGTCTTCCCTCAACTCGATTTCGATGGACTCGTTTGTGAGCGACTTCCATTTCGTATTGACGACCTTCGCCATCACGGCATTGTAGTCACCACGCGAATACCAGGTATTGCTCACAGAGTCATAGCAGGTCATGGGGTCAACGAAAACGATATCGTAGCCGCGCTCGCATTCTTCAGAGGGCACCAGATGCTTATCTTTTATCGTAGCATCGCAGTCGGGATCGATGGGCTTGCCGCTCTCGTCGAAGAACACAGGCAAAACGACCGTCCACGCCTCAAGATAGAAGCCGGGGCGCGACGTATCGCCATCGATATACCATATGTCGGCAGAGTATCCGAAGCCATTGTCGGCGAGGTAGCTTCCCGAGTCGATGCGGGAAGGGTCGACGTTCGCCTCGGGCGCGCGCTCCTTCGATTCGACGGCTCCAGATCCGCCGCCGCAACCCGCAATCATGCATGAACACGCCAAGGCAAACGCAACGACTACCGACGTAAGGCATACGCGCCACCATTGCTTTTTCGAAGCCTTCATTCGACGCTCCTTCCCTTTCGATGAATTTAAGGAAAGCGTACGAGAGGAAAGCAACGTCAGCCAGAACAGAGCGGCCCAAATCGGCATCAAGAAAAAGACCACGCGTCCAAAATGACAGCACGGTTTATGGTTTCATTACGATACCAATCTTAGTATCTTTTAGTTAGTTGCTCCCCTATAAAGAGCCTAACAATATCAAAAGGAAAGTATTACAGTTTCTATTAGAGCCCCATTCAATATCTAAAAGGAAGCGTTATCGGTATCTTTTTAATACCAGCATTCCATTATTTACAAAGCTCCCAAAAAGTAACCGCGCTTGCTGCGGCGACATTCAGGCTGTCGACCCCAGGACGCATGGGGATTCGCACGGTATAGTCGCACCCCGCGATAGTGCGGCTCGACAAACCATCGCCTTCGGTGCCAAACACGAGCGCGAGCTTATCGACCTGCGCCAACTCCGGCGCACCAAGCGGGAGAGAATCGTCCGACAAAGCCATGGCCGCCGTCTTGTACCCAAGCGCACCCAAGCGTTCAAGCCCCGCCGCGGGCCAATCGCGCACGCTTTCGCCAATGCGCGTCCACGGCACCTGAAACACGCAGCCCATCGACACGCGAACCGCGCGCCTATACAAAGGATCGCAGCACGTAGGCGTGACCAGCACCGCATCAATTCCCATGGCCGCCGCCGAACGGAAAATCGCGCCAACATTCGTGTGGTCGACGATGCCTTCGAGCACCGCGATGCGCCTGCGGCTCGCATCGTGCATGTTGCCCACTTCACCTGGATCGAGCTCGCCTGCCGCGACTGCCGCCGCACGCGCGGCCTTTTCCGTATCCACCCGATCAAGCAGGTCTTCCACACTCGGCAGCTGAGGACGACGGCACGCCAGAAGAATGCCGCGCGTCACCGCAAAGCCCGTAAGGCGCTGCGCCTCTTTCGCGGGAACCACGAACACGGGCAGCCCACCAGGCTCTTCGCACGCCGACTCGGCGCGCGCCACGATTTCGCGCGTGCGATCGACCCATTCAGGCGTCATAAGCATTGAAAGAGGCTGCACCCCACCGAGCAATGCGCGATCGATAACCTTCTCGCTTTCGACAATGAAAATTCCTTTTTCGGGTTCGAGTTTGTTGCGAAGCTGAGCCTCGGTCAGGCGCGCGAACACATCGAGACGCGCGTCGTCAAGCGATTCGAGTTCGATATAGGGCATGGGTACTCCTCAAACGAAAAGAGCCGATCATCAGACCGGCTCATTGTGACATTGAACTTCCCTGGCGGCAACGCAACGAAATGCTCGCACCAAAGCCAGTGAGCAGCAAGCTGAAAAATCGGATTGCCCCGAAAGAGAAACGACGCGCGCTTCAGAACGCGAGCGACGATTGGGGGCTAGGCCAAAACCAGATTGCCACGCAGCGTAAACGGCTTACGCCGGCTGATCGTCCGACGTAGCCTCAGTCACCCAGAATTCAACCTGGTTGATTCGGCGCGCATCCATCGAACGCACCACAAAGCGCACCTTGGTGCCGTCTTCCTCATAGTTCGCCTCATCGCCCACATCGGGAATGCGATCGAGCACGTCGAGCAGCAGGCCGCCGAGCGTTTCGTATTCGGTGAAATTCTCGTCTTTGAAGCCCATGCGCTCGGCGAAATCGTCAATGGGGCATGCGCCCGTGGTGATGAAGTGGTTCGGCGCAACCTCGGTAAGCGCGTCGCTTAGGCCGTGGGCGTATTCGTCATCGAAATCACCCACGATTTCCTCGAAGATATCGCCCATCGTCACCAGGCCCGACGTTCCGCCGTGCTCGTCGACGACCAGGGCCATCTTCGTCTTCTCGCGCTTGAGCACCTTGAGCAGCTTCACCACGGGCATGCCTTCGGGCACGGCCACGATGCGGCGCACGCGTACGTCGTCCATGGTGCTTTCAGGCGACAAGTTGTACAGGTCTTTCACGCTCACGAAGCCCACGATGTCGTCTTTGTCGCGGCGATACACGGGGAAGCGCGTGAACTTCGCCTCGGTGACGATGCGCATGTTTTCTTCCAGCGTGTCGTTCATGCACAGGCACACCATATCGGGGCGCGGCGTCATGAGCGATTCTGCGTCCTTATCGGCGATGTCGAAAATATTGTCCACGAACTCGTTTTGCTCGGGCGCGATAAGGCCGCTTTCGGTGGACTCATCGATGAGCAGCTTGATTTCGTCGTCGGTGTACACCTCGTGCTCGTTGGCGGGGTCGTGGCCTGCAAGGCGCACGACCACATTGGTGATGCCGTTGAACAGCACCATAATGGGATAGGTGATTTTATAGAACGCCATGAGCGGACGCGCGGTGAACAGCGCATAGCGCTCGGTGGCGAAAATCGCAAACGACTTGGGAATAAGCTCGCCCGTCACCACATGCAGCGTAGTCATGATGAAGTAACCAATGGCCACAGCCACCACGGAAATCACGGTCTCGGGCAGGCCGAGCAGCACGAACAGCGGTCGAATGAGGGCCGAAAACGCCGGCTCGCCCAACCAACCCAAGGCAAGCGATGCAAGCGTAATGCCCAGCTGGCAGGCCGACAGATACTTGTTCACGTTCAGGGCAATTTCCATGGCCGCCTTGGCGCCCGGCTTGCCCTCCTCTACGGCGAGCTCGAGCTGCGATTTACGCACACGCACGAGCGCGAATTCGGCAATGACGAAGAATGCGTTCATGGCCAAGAAAAATACAACGAGGACAAGGCTTATGCCAATAGACATGAGCGGAAATTCACCCTTTCAAAAAGGCCGTCTCGCAGACGGCCCAACCTTCGCGGATATGCGATTCTTACTAATACAAACCGTAACTATATCGAAAAAATTACAAGCCCATACGGCGCTGAGCGAGACTTTGCCCAACCGTTACAAAAACAGCAGCAGCCCCCACGATGAAAAGCACACCGGGATAAGCAGGATGGATACGCCGCACTCAGCGGAAGAGATACGGAATAAGCGAAAGAACGCAACAAGGATTGAAAGGGAGCGAAACGAAGCGCAGACGAACGGAAGAATCTTTCCGCCATCTCTCCGCCATCGGCGCAAAACAGGGCCGTGGCGCTTGCCCAAAGGACTTCTTTGCCCGATGACGGAACATGTCGTGCAAAGGATATTTCCTCATGGAAATCGGACTTTGCTGGCAGAATACGTCGCCGAAGGGACACTTCCCCACGAAAACTAACCCTTGTTGGCAGAATACGCCGCGCAAGGGACGCCTTCTCACGAAAACTGGCCTTTGCTGGCAGAATACGCTGTCGAAGGGACGTCTGGTGGCAGAATGTGCCATGCAAGGGACGCTCTCGATAAGTCACGCTTAATACTGTCAAGAGCGCATCGCTTTGACCTGGCGTTTTATAGTACGGCGACCATCAACGAAAGAGGGGCCCAATCTCCTTTTTCCAAATGAAACCAATCTGACGACCCTTCGGCGGCATATTCTGCCAGCAGATTCAGGCCCCTCGGAAGCACGGGCGACAAGGCGGCCAGTCGACCACATCGCACCGCGGATTGGATTCGTCGTTGGGCCGCCTAGGGCCTTCCATCGACCCTCCCCAAACAATCGCGCTGCGACCATTCATCAAACAGCAGCGTTCAGTCGTCCGCCGAACAAGATTCGTTGTCGAACCGCAAATCATCGGCGTCGCACCTCATGCCCGCCATTGAGCCCAAGCAACCGCGTTGCGGTCGTTCGTCAAATAGCTACACCGCACCTGGCCGTCATCCAACAACAGCGTTGCAGCCATCTCTAAAGCAATCGCGTTGCGGCCATTCGTCAAACAAGATTTACCATCGAGGCTCGAAATATGGACATCGCGCGCGGGTCCGCCATCGAGCCCTCAAACAACAGAGCCCCAGGCCGCCGCCAATCCCGAAACATCAGCATCTCGCCCTAATGGCGATGAACGAGCTTGTCGCTTCCCGTTTTCCAGTTAAACCGCACGCTCAGGCAGCGCAGCATGACCACGCAAACCACGCACAGAACCGCCGCAAGCGTATCGTGAGCGCCATATGCCACAAGCACCACGTATAAAAAAGAACCCGCAAGCGCAGCAACCGCGTAGAAGTTGCTCGATTTGAAAATACCCGGCACCTCGCCCAGCGCCACATCGCGCAACGCGCCGCCGCCAACCGCCGTGAGCACGCCCAAGGCGATAGACATCACGAAACCGGCGCCGCAGGAAAACGCCTTGCTCGCGCCCGCCACGGCGAACAAACCAACCGAAAGCGCATCGGCCACGAATACCCCGTAGTCGATGCGATCGAAAATCCGCCGAAAGAAGAACACCACCACGCACAAGGCGATCGCCGCAAGCAGCAAATACGGATGTTCCATGAAATACACGCCGTGGCTTTGCAGCAAAAAGTCACGGAACATGCCGCCGCCATAACCCGTGACCAGCCCCAACACCGTAACGCCTATGATATCGAGCCTGCGATCGCACGCAACGAGCGCGCCCGTAAGCACGCCCGCGATAACCGACAGGTAATCGATGAACGCCGGAACCACGCCGCCGCTCGTCGAGATAAGCGTAAGTACATGCTGGGTGATGAAATCCACGGTAGCTCCCCTCGGAAGGTCAAAAGACCGACGGCTCTAGTACGGCTCGTCGAGCGGAGCATGCGCTTTTACATCGAGCGACAGATCTGCGAACTTGCCTTGCGCAAATCTGTCGCGCGCGACCTCGGCAATCATAGCTGCCTGGTCGCCGCACGCCGAAAGCGGCGGCATGGTCAGGCGAACGCCGAGCTTTCTGCACATCTTCCCGTAAGCGCCGCGCAGCATGGGATTCGCCGCCACACCGCCGCCAAGGCAGAATTCCTTCGCGCCCGTCTCGATAAGCGCCGCCTTCGACTTCGCCACCTGCACATCGACCACCGCCGCCTCGAAGCTTGCGGCAATGTCGGGCATGTTCAACTCGCGACCAGCCTGTTGCTCCTTTTGGATATACGTGGTCACGGCGGTCTTCAAACCCGAAAGGCTGAAGCGCAAATCGCCCGAATGCATGAGCGCGCGCGGGAATGCGATGGCTTTGGGGTTTCCCTTCGCGGCAAGCTTGGAGATGATGGGGCCTCCGGGGTAGCCCAAGCCAAGCGCCTTCGCCACCTTGTCGAACGCCTCACCCACCGCGTCATCGATGGTGGAGCCCATGGTCTCGTAATCGCCCCAATCGCGCACATGCACGAGCATGGTGTGGCCGCCGCTTACGAGCGACACCACCATGGGGGGTTGCATATCGGGCTCGGCAATACGGTTCGCATACAAATGGCCCTCCAGATGGTTCACGGCGATGAGCGGCTTGTCGGCGCCCCATGCCGCGCCCTTCGCGAATGCAAGGCCCACAACGAGCGCGCCCACCAGGCCCGGCGCATACGTCACGGCCACGGCATCGAGGTCGCGCCAGCGCACGTTTTCAACGCCGAGCGACGCCGCGGCGGTTGCCAGGCACTCATCGCACACGCCGCAAATCGCCTCGATATGCTTGCGGCTCGCGATTTCGGGAACCACGCCACCGAAGCGCGAGTGGAAGTCGATCTGGCTGGCAACCACATCGGAATGCAAGCCGCCTTGGCCGTCGATGATGCTCGCCGCAGTTTCGTCGCACGAGCTCTCAATTGCCAAGATAAGCGGGCGCTTCGAGGAATCGAGCTCAACCGCGGTCGCTGCGGCTTCGCGCGGCGCGCCCGACACGGCGCTTACCTGAAGTTCCATGCCGGCGACAACGGGAGCTGCAGCCTCATCGTGCGCAGAAGAGCCCGGCGCAGGCAGCGGACCCGTCATAATAACGGCGTTTTCGCGGTCGGAATAATAATGGGGACGCACGCCGATATTCTCTAAGCCGAGCTTTTCGTAGAACGCCTGAGCGCCCACATTCGACTCACGCACTTCGAGCGTCATTTCGGTAGCGCCCAGGTTTCGCGCATCGGAAGCGACCAGCGCGATGAGCTCGGCGGCAAT
>CAKUIK010000063.1 GCA_934661005.1 uncultured Slackia sp. | reverse complement strand
CGAAGAAAAAGCACGTCGACAATCCCAACGTGATCGGCCTGCATTCCGAGGTCATGGAGCAGCCCATCACGCAAACGCTCGAGCAGAACTACATGCCCTATGCCATGAGCACGAACGTGTCGCGCGCGTTCCCGGAAATCGACGGCTTCAAGCCGTCGCACCGCAAGCTGCTCTACACCATGTACAAAATGGGCCTGCTGAACGGCGCGCGCCAAAAGAGCGCGAACATCGTCGGCCAAACCATGAAACTCAACCCGCACGGCGATTCCGCCATCTACGAAACTATGGTGCGTCTTGCCACGGGCAACGAAGCGCTGCTCGCGCCGTTTGTCGAATCGAAAGGCAACTTCGGCAAATACTATTCCGGCGACCTGAGCTATGCGGCCTCGCGTTACACCGAGGCCAAGCTCTCGCCGATCTGCGCCGAAATTTTCAAAGACATCGACAAAGACCCGGTCGACTTCGTGGACAGCTACGACGGCGCCATGAAGGAGCCGCGCCTTCTGCCCACCACGTTCCCAAACATCCTCGTGTCGGCGAACAAGGGCATTGGCGTAGCCATGGCTTCCGATATTTGCGGCTTCAACCTGAACGAAGTGTGCACGGCAACCATGCACTTCTTAAGCGACCCCGAGTGCGACCTGCTCGAATACATGCCCGCGCCCGATTTCTCCACCGGCGGCGAGATCATCTACCGCCGCGAGGAAATGGAGCGCATCTTCAACACGGGCCTCGGCAGCTTCCAAATTCGCTCGCGCTGGCGCTACCTGCCCGATGAGCGCATCATCGAGGTGTACGAGATTCCGTACACCACCAAAACCGACGTCATCATCGAGCGCATCGTGAAACTCTCCAAAGAGGGCAAGGTGCGTGAAATCGCCGACATCCGCGACGAAACCGACCTTTCCGGCCTGCGCATCGCCATCGACCTGAAGAGGGGCGTCGACCCCGAGCAGCTCATGGCGAAGCTGTTCCGCTCCACCACGCTGCAAGATTCGTTCTCGTGCAACTTCAACGTGCTCGTCGACGGCTATCCGCGCGTCATGGGCGTGCGCGAGATCTTAAGCGAGTGGGTGGCGTGGCGCGTCGAATCGACCCGTCGCCGCATGAACTTCGATCTGGACAAGAAAACCGATCGCTTGCACCTGCTGCACGGCCTTGAGGCGATTCTGCTCGACATCGACAAGGCCATCGCGATCATTCGCGGCACGAAGCTCGAGGCCGACGTTGTGCCCAACCTCATGAAGGGCTTCAACATCGACCAGGTCCAGGCCGAATTCGTGGCGGAAATCAAGCTGCGCAACATCAATGAGGAATACATCATCAACCGCACGAAGGATATCGAGAAGCTCGAGGCCGACATCGCCGAGCTGAACGCGATTCTTGCGAGCGAGAAGAAGATCAAGAAGGTCATCCACGACGAGCTCGCCGCGGTAAACAAAAAGCACGTCATGCCGCGCAAAACCGGCCTGGTTGCGCCTTCGGAAATCGTCGAGGTGAACCTCGAGCCCGAGGTCGAGGAATATCCCGTGACCATGATGCTCTCGCGCGACGGCTACCTGAAGAAGATGACCGACCGCGTGCTGCGCAAGGCCGCGACGCTGAAATACAAAGACGGCGACGAGCCCTTCATTGAGTTCGATTCCTCCAATACGCACGATTTGCTCGTGTTCACGAACCAGTGCCAGGTATACAAGTGCAAGGTCGCCGCGTTCGAAGACACCAAATCGGCGCAGCTGGGGTCGTATTTGCCCACTGATTTGGAGATGGGCGCCGACGAGGCCGTGACCTGGGTTATTGACCCCGAAGATTACAAGGCCGACGTGCTGTTCGTGTTCGAAAATGGCCGCGTGGCGCGCGTGGCGCTGTCGGGATACGCCACCAAAACGAACCGCAAGCGCCTGAAGAACGCGATTTACGGCGGCTCCAAGCTTGTGTACGCCACGGTGCTGAAGGAAGAACGCGACCTGGCGCTCGTGTCGAGCGACTATCGCCTGGTGAACTTCAATACGTCGCTTCTGAAGACGAAGACCACCAATTCGACGCAAGGCGTGCAGGCGCTCACCATCAAGGGGAGCCGCACGGTGACCATGGTTGGCACGGCGGAAGAATTCATCGGCGGCAAAGCTCAGGTCGAGAAGTTCCGCGCAGAGAAGCTGCCTTCAGCTGGCGCCCCCATGAAGGAAACCGACATGAAGAGCCTGTTCGATTTGGAAGAGTAGGGAAGCGGCATCATCTTCGACCCCTTGCCACTCCGATTCCCTCCAAAACAAAGGGGACCGAAGCATATCGCTTCGGTCCCCTTTTCATTTTTCGAGCACTCGAGACGTCAGCCCTCCTCACGCAAAAAAAGAACACGAGGCCGTGCCGGACAAACGCTATGGCGCTCGGCAGGTTTCACGAACGCCTTTATTCGCGAACGCCCGTCACGCGAGCCTCTTCAACCAAATCAATAAGATCCTGTTTTCCATGAGCTCCGGTTTTCGCGTAAATGTTCTTGATATGAACCCATGCGGTATTTTCCGCTATGCATAGCTCATCGGCAATGTGTTTTGCCGAACGCCCTTTCGCAAGAACGGCGAGCACGTCAAGCTCTCTAGGCGTAAGCCCGCTTTTCTCAGCTATGTTGCGACAGGCAGATTCCAATTCGAAAGATCCATCAGGTCGAGGCGCTTTATCAGCTTCGCTTTTATCCTTAGATTTACGAGCAAACCGAAAACCATCGCCTCTGCGATACAAAACCATCGTACCTAAAGCAATAGGATAAATTGCAGCCACAGTCAGAAGGGCAAGGATTGAAACCTCGTGCCCAGCGCTGAATAAATTAAGCAGCAGGCCAACCGACAAGCCAATCGCAAGCGATCCTCCAGTCCCTCCTGTAAAAATGCACGATAGAGTTAAAGCGGAGCAATTCGTTCGATAACACTCGCACAGAATATAGGCCAAGAAAATCTTGCTGTAGATTTCGTAGCAAAAAATCGAAATGAAACCGACCAAAGCGCCGTTGTTTTCGCCAAGAAGGGGGAGAAGAGACAGGGCAACAAGAATACAAGGGAAAGCAACCTTTCCAACTTTCAGCGTGCTCACGTTCCATCCCATGGCGACAGTAATAATCAAAGTCACCACAGAAGACAGTTCTCCTGCCAGATCCATATTGACCGAGCCAACAACCCCTTCGGCGCTCGATCCAATTACTGTCGTATGGATAATGCCAACGATTCCAACAAGAATGAACAATGCGATAAAAGATTTAGCAAAAGCGTATCGATCCTCGTCCAAAGTGCGCGACAGCTCAATAGGTCGCTGCTTCCGATTTGAAAAGAACAGCAATAATGCCGAAAGGAGCAACAAGCCAACGGTGAACAATTGAAAGACAATTCCTGCGAGTCCGATTGCCCAAGCGTAAATGGCTTCTTTCAAAGTAAGGCCCAGGACAAGAACAAGGAGCGCAAGTTTCATCGTTCTGAGTCGAACAAGCGCATCTATCCAAACCACGCACAACACCACAATAGAAAAGCCGCACACCGCACCGAGAATGGCAATAAGAAGTTCCGCAGGAATGGCATTCGCCGCATCCTCCCTGCTTACAAGCATACCTATGGAGAGTGCGATGATCGCGGGACTCTGAGCAACGGCCCCCTCAACGATAACGCCTTTCTTGTAAAGGAGATAAATAGCCAGGCCCGTAATGAAGGATGCGGCATTCACGACAATCATAAATCCAACATCGGACACATACCCACACGTTTCCGTCACCGAACCCATTGCTGTTCGGTACGAGCACGCAATGGCTGCTTTATACGAAGCAAATCCAATTGTCATGGCGACAGCAAGCATGCAGGTCAAAAAAGGCCCATGCTTTGCTTCCATCGTATTCATCAGCGAAAACCCCCATATTGCATCATCTAACCGATGGTCGGTTATCGTCGGTTACGGCGCTATTCAATCGATAGTCGGTCATGACCGGGCAATTCCATGACACCTATAGTAACGCCAAGCCGCCTCTAGGCGGCGAAAGAAACGAGGAGGGAGTTAACATGGAACTCAATCGAAGGGACTTTCTTAAGGGAACGATCGCAATTGGATCCGTTGCGGCGTTGAGCGGCGCGATGGCGGGATGCTCGCAATCCGGGAACGAAACCAAAGCAGATGAATCTACCGAAAAGAGCGCGGTAAAGCCTCCCGAAAACTTCACCGATGGCAAATGGGTCGGCAAAGCAATGGGCCATAAAGATTATCTGTATGCAGCGGTAACCATCGCAGATTCTAAACTCGCTGACGCAAAAATCATTCGCAACGACGACACTATTGGAATAGGAAGCGTTGCTGGTCCCATGATGGCACAGCGTATTCTCGAATCCGGCAATCTCGACGCAGATACGGTTTCTGGCGCTACTATGACCAGCATGGCTGTACGGAGCGCAATTTCCGACGCAATCACCAATGCTGGTGGCAACCCCGCAGACTTCTCGCTGGGCACCCCCGAGCCCGCAAAAAACGGCACGCCGCAAACGGCTGACGTCGATGTTGTATTTATGGGCGCAGGCACTTCCGGTCTTGTTGCTGCAACGCGCCTGCTTGAAAACGGTTACAAAGTCATGCTGCTCGAAAAGAACGATATTCCGGGTGGATCTATGTGCATGACGTATTCGGGTGTTCTTTCCGCAGGTTCCGAACTGCAGAAGAACTATAGTCTTGGTCGCTTCGATGACAGCATCGGCATGAGCCTGGATGCCAGGCTCGAAGCAGTCAAAAAACGCGTCAATCCCGAGCTCAACCGCTTCGATGGCGAAATCCCGTACGAGGCCGCAATGTACGAGAACTCTGGAAAAATGGTCGATTGGATGCACGACATGGGCATCGGCTTCTTCACCATGGGAGTCAATCCCTACTACGGCACTACTCCATATCTGGCACCGGGCTGCTACATGGGCGGCTGTGGCTACGCTATGCAGTTTCTCGTCGATCGCATCAACGCGTTGGGCGGCCAAATCGTCTATGGCGCCAAAGTAACCGAATTCATCAAAGATAGCGACGGCAAAATCGCTGGCCTGACCGCAGAATGCAAAGACGGCGGCAGTTGGAGCGTCAATGCTCGCGCAGTATGTCTCACCTCTGGCGGTTTCGCGGCGAAGCAGGACATGATTAAGGAGCATTACCCTGAATACGGTGAATTCTCCTTCAACTGCGCCCCTGGCTCCACAGGCGACGGTATCGTGCTCGCCCAGGGTGAAAACGCCGCCATCGAATGCATGGGCCGCGACCTCGGAGCATTCCTGACAACGACGCCCCAGGCTGGCAGCCGATTCGAAATCGCATTCGCTTACCGCACCACGCCGGGCATTATGGTCAATGCCAGCGGCGACCAGTTCGGCAACGTGAATGGAAACAACCACGCTGAGCTCAGCAAGGCAGTACGCGATTCCAGTAATGGTGGCAAGTTCTTCATCATTACCGACGAAAGCGGCGCTGTTACCACTATGAAGAACGACGAGTGGTCGACGACTGAGTACAAGGCCCTGTTCAGTCGCGGAGATATGATCCACTTCGATTCCGTGCAGGATGCTATCGACGAATACGGCATCACCAACCTGCAGCAAACGCTCGACACGCACAACGCGCATGCGGAAGCAGGCGAAGAGGATGAATTCGGTCGCAAGGACCTTCCGCTGATCAACACTCATGGCGGAATCTGGGTATGCCCCTGCATCCCCACGTTCTATCTCACGACTGGCGGTCTCGCAATCGATCCGAGTTGCCATGTTCTGACCGAAGACCGCGAGCCCATCGCCAATCTGTACGCCGCGGGCGACGTATGCGGCTCCATCGAAGAAAAAGACGGCCGAGGCTATGGCTACGGCTTCGACGCGGCCATGATTTATGGCTACATCATGGCAAATACCATCACGACCGATTTGGCGTAACAGCCTATCTGCATACGAAGCTCCCAACGCGTGCGGAAAACAATAATTCCCCTCCAACAGGAAGAACCCCGACGAATCGGGGTTCTTCCTTCTTAATTTAAAGAGCAAGGGCGTCGCATCTTGGCAAATTCCTCCAGTAAAACCTTTTAGACTTTGCCGAAGCTCAACCCAAACAATGCCCGCCGCGGCTCGTCTAAACGCGTTAGTCCCTTTTGCAAGAGCTCCGCAACGAGCGATCCATGCGATGTTTTGTTTTGCAGCGCGCCTCTTCCGCAGCCGCCGCTCTCGAGTTAGCCGTTGTAGCTGTTGCCGAGAATCTCGCGAGCCTGCTCGTCGGTCACGTTGGCATGGTAGAACAAGCTGTAAAACTCTTTGGTGACTTCAACCATGTCGACGTCGTAGGCGTCGGGATACAGCGTGTTCGCGATCCACTGAATGCCGAGAATGCGGTTGACCGAAGGCGGGCGATCGCACCAAGAGAACGGCACGTTGGGCATCGTGTACACCTTGCCGTCCTTCACGGCATCGATGGTCGACCAATTGGCATCGGTGCGAATAAGCTCGTCGGCACCGCCGCGCACAACATCGTCCCACGCAATAATGACCTGCGGGTTCCATGTAAGAACCTGCTCGAGGGAAACGGGGCTCATGCCCTTGCCCTTCTGGGCTTCAACATCCTGGGCGACATTGTCGGCGCCAGCACGATCGAATGCCAAGGAATGCGTGGAGCCCTTGGGCTCGGTCTGCAGGCCCTCGGAACCCTCAGCGTAGTACAGGCGAACGCGCTGGTCCTCAGGAACGGTCGCGACGGCCTTGTCAACATTGTCAAGCGCGGTTTCGCAATAGGACGCGAGCTTCTCTGCCTGGCCTTCCTTGCCCAGCAGCGCGCCAAGCGTGCGATACGTGGTGGGCGTCGCATCGAGCGTGCCGTCCAGAACAACAACGGGAATGCCCGTCTGATTCTGCAGGTCATCGGCGGAACTCACGTCGGAATCGCCGGGCTTGCCGGTGGTGACCGAGAAAATCACCTGCACGCCTTCGGCCATAATGGCTTCAGGGTTGAGCTCCTTGCCGCCGGAGAGGGTGCCCAGGTACGGCAGGTCGCCAGTTCCTTCGGGCAAATACGCCAGTTCCGCGTCGGAGAACTCCATGGTGGTGCCGGCCGCCAGCTCAGGAGCCAGGGTGAAGCAGAAAATCTGGCCGGGGGCGCCGGTGTAATAAATCTTCTGCAGCGCGCCAACACCGGGAATCGTGACCTCGCGGCCAGCGTCGTCGGTAATGGTGCGGTCGGCCATCAGGTCGACGGTTTCCGTTTGTGCAGCGTTGCTGTCGGACGACTCGGTAGCCGCCTTGTCTGTGCCCGAGCATCCAGCGAGCAGCGTTAACGCCATCGCCAGACACGCCGCCATCATAATAATGGCCAGGCTGCGCTTCTTGGTGAGCATCTGGTTTCCTTCCTCCCTTTGCGCCTATGCGCTCCCTTTCCGCGACGTCAAGCGAAACTCCCTTGCCACCATTTCGTCCCGCTTCGTCATTTGCGCATAAGACTCTATGAAGTATAATATTTCCCGCTCTTAATAATCTCATGCGAGAATAATCGAATGATATCATCGCGGAACATAAG
>CAKUIK010000062.1 GCA_934661005.1 uncultured Slackia sp. | reverse complement strand
TCGAATCGCCGTTCGCTCGGGCCGCCTTGGGTGGCACCTCGCTGGAACGGCTTACACCAACTTTTTCGACGCTACCAACACGTGTTTCTCGGAAAGAGTATCGCTCGTAGTTGCGGCGCCACTCAATTGCGTCTGCTACAAGTTCATCGGTAATTGCGAGGGCGCATGCTGCGCTCGCGAAATCGACGCATTCGCCCGTGTCTACACAGCAGCACAGGTCGAAAAGAGCATCTAATGGGATGTTTACGAGTTTGTTGGAATCGCGGTCGAGTGACGCCTTTAACAAATCGGGCGTGATGAAAAGCGGCGTGGCGGGTTCGAGGGTTTTCCCGTCCGATTTGAGACACTGAATCAGATTCGTTCTGTCTGATCCACTGTATTGCCATCCCAGAACGCATGCTCCAAACGTTAAACCAAGCGCTGTAGCTTCCGCAAAAAAGTCAAGCTGGCTTATGTCGTCAACCTCTGCCCTTAAGCAAAAAAGAAGAGAGCGGGTTGTTTGCGACGCGTACATGCGCCCATCGTAGCTAACGTCGTACGGCATGCGCGACTCTGCGGTATGGGAATAAGAAACCAGCTCGCAGCCGATTCCGTCTGGCAGCTCGACGTCGTGCTCGTTTATCCAGCGAGCCACGGATTGCAGGTCTGCGCGCTCGCCCATGCTCTTTACCGCCGCAGCGACCTCGGGATGGCGTCGCGCGACGCGCTCGATCATGAGCTTTTCGATTGCTGTTCGCGTACTTTCGTCTGAGGTAATTCCAATTCGCGTTAGAACGTCGGCCATGATTCCCCCTAAGCAACGCTTTTGTGGCGACAATATGCCATACGCAATAGTAGGCGAAGCAGTGCGGTTGGTGTGGCCATCGTCGATTTTCTTAGTTGCTGCGGGCTCGCTTTATCGGCCGACGAAAAAGGAGATGGCGGCTGGTGTCTTCCGCTATGGAACCTGCAATGCCTGAATAGCGTACATATGTTTGGTATAATGCTGTTTGGCAGTGCTCCGCCGTTCCTGCGGGTGATGCTCCCTTCAAGAGACGAGGAGCTACCACCATGGAAATAGTGATGTACCTGGCAACTTGCTGCACTATCACAACAACCGTTTTGGCCTTATACGACCGAACCCAACGCAGGATTGAAAAGAGAAAGAAAGATGATGCCCGGAAACGAGAATGACCAGGCGGGTACCTGGCCATTCTAATACCGACTAGCATCACCCGTAGCTAGAGGTCTTCCAGGATTCTAGTCACGGCGGGCGCTGCCGTCTCTTGCATTATAGCATGCGAAGCGCGCAGTTGCTTTCTGTCGCGCTCGTTTTCCTTCTGCTATTTCAAGCTCGGCAGCGCTTCGCACCAATCGGCGAACTCGGCCATGGTGCCGTGCTTGCATTCGGAAACGACCAGGCCCTCTTCCGACTCAATCAGGTGGTCGGTGACGAAATAAATGTCGCAGCCCACCTTGGTCGCAAGCCCGTCTTCGCGATTATGGTTGCCCACCATGAGCACCTCGTCTGCCCCCACGCCCGCGCGCGCGAGGCAATCTTCGTAGTAGCGGGGCATGGGCTTTACGGCATAGCAGGTCTCGTAATCGGTGGCGAACTCGAAATCGTCGGGATCAAGGCCCGCCCAGCGTATGCGCTCGTGCACGGCTGCCAGCGGGAACATGGGCATGGTGGTCACCGCCACGCGGTAGCCCTTCTCCTTCAGCGTCGCCACGGCGAGCGCGGCCTCGGGGTTCGCCTGCACACCTTCTCCCACCTGGGAAAACTGGCCTTCGTAGAAGCGCGCGAACAGCGTTTTCATCTCTTCGGCATCAAAGCCGGTCGCCTTCGTGAACGCTTCCCAGAACACGTCGTGGTTGGTGGCGCTTCCGTCCGATTTCGCCATGGCCTTCACGCCTGCCATAACTGCGCCCAGGCACGCGTCGGAATCGAGGCCGTTTTCCGCGGCGAACGCGCCGAGCGCCTTGAAGTAGCGCTTCATGAACACGTCGGTGTCCATGGGCAAAAGCGTGCCGTCGAGGTCGAAAAATACGGTGGTGTATGAGCGAGCCATGGAAAATCCTCGAATCTCTTTGAAATGGGCCGCTCCGCGCGCTGTAGCGCATGCGGCGGCGAATGCAAAATGGTAGTATAAACAAGTTTTGGTAAAGGGGCGCGGGTGCGCTCGAATTCGTTGACTGGCCGTGATGGAGGTGCCGCCTTTGAAGTTGCTTTTGCACGCGTGCTGCTGCCCGTGCACGCTTGAGCCCTTGCGGCTTTTGCTTGAAGAGGGGCATGACATCGCGATCGCCTATATGAATTCGAACATCCACCCGGCCGAGGAATACGAGCACCGCCGCGATGTGCTGCTCGATTTCGCGCGTGATCAGGGTCTCGAGGTAATCGAGGGCGTCTACGACCCGCAGGCGTGGTCGCGCGCTGCCGGTGTGTTCGGTACCGATCCCGACCAGCGCCCCGACCGCTGCCGCGCGTGCTATCGCCTTCGCCTGGAAGAGGCGTGCGCGTATGCTGCGGCTAACGGTTTCGACGGCGTGGCCACCACGCTTACGGTGAGCCCCTATCAATATACGGAAACCATCCGCGAGGAGCTCGAGCGCGCGTGCGAGCCTTGCGGCCTGGCGGCGGTGTTCCGCGATTATCGCGAGCAGTACCCCGAGGCCACGCGACGCAGCAAGGCCATGGGCATGTATCGCCAGAACTACTGCGGTTGCGTGTTTTCCAAGATAGAAGCCGCGGAGGAACGCGAGGCCCGCAAGGCCGAGCGCGCTGCCGCGAAGGCCGCCAAGGAAGCCGCCGAGGCTCCCGCGCGTGCGGCCGCCGAAGCCGCCCGCCAAAAGAAGCGCGCCGAAAAGCAGGCATACGCCAACAAACGCGCCGCTCAGCGCGCGGCACTTAAAGCATACAGGCAAGCGCATCGCGACGACGCGGCTTGCGGCGAGAAAGGAAACGAGGCGGAATAGCCCAAAGTCAGCGAGCGGACGATTGGCGAGGCGAATTGGCCCGAAAGAGAAGCGAAGCGTACTTCGGTACGCGAGCGACGAATGAGGGACAAGTCGGCCGCCAAGCGTCCGCGCAGCGTCGAGCTATTCCGCCGTTCGTTAGAACGGTGGAATAAAGAATGAAAACTGACGATTTCGATTACGACCTTCCTGAGCGTTGCATCGCCCAGGAGCCTGCGGCGGTGCGCGATGCGTGCAAGATGCTCGTGATGAATCGCGAAACGGGCGAGCTCGAAGACCGCATCTTCCGCGACATCATTGAATACCTCGAGCCGGGCGACGTGCTCGTAGCCAATGAAACGCGCGTCATGCCTGCGCGCCTTTTGGGCGCCAAGCGCGGCACGGGTGGGCAGGCCGAAGTGTTCCTGCTGCGCCAGCGCATGGGCGCGGCGGCCGACGCTTATGTGGCGGCCGAAGGCCCCGACGGCGCGCTCGGCAGTAACCAGCAGGCCATTTGGGAAGTGCTCGTTCGCCCGGGCAAGCGTCTGAAGCCGGGCGGCGGCGCCATTGTCGACTTCTACGATGCCGAAGGCAACGTGGCCCTTTCCGCCGAAATCGTCGACTGGGGCGCCGACTCGGGCCGTGGCGAGCGCATCGCGCGCCTGACCACTACGCGCTCTTCGCTTGACGAGGCCCTGCACGCCGTGGGCCACACGCCGCTTCCGCCCTACATCAAACATTACGCGGGCGACGAGGAGCTCTATCAAACGGTGTACTCGCGTCACGAAAGTTCGGCGGCGGCGCCCACCGCGGGCCTGCATTTCACGCCCGAGCTCATCGAGCGCCTGCGCGCCAAGGGTATCGAATGGCACACCGTGGAGCTCGAGGTTGGCCTGGATACCTTCCGCATCGTCGATGAAGACGACCCCGAGAAGCACACCATCCACACCGAGTTCTACACGGTTCCGCAGGAAACCGTCGACGCGTGCGATGCCGCCCATGTGCGCGGCAACCGCGTGATCGCTGTGGGCACGACGAGCGTGCGCAGCCTCGAGAGCGCCTACGACCGCGAGTTGGGCCGCCTGCGCGCCCGCAACCGCGAGGCCACGAGCCTCTACATTCTGCCGGGCTACACGTTCGGCGTGGTGGACGCGCTGGTCACGAACTTCCACGTGCCGCGCTCCACGCTCATGATGCTCGTGAGCGCGTTTTCGACCTGCGAGAATATTATGGCCGCCTACAAGCACGCGATCGAAAGCGACTATCGCCTGCTCAGCTTCGGCGACGCGATGTTTATCCATTAGGAATGCTTTTGCCTGCCGGCAAAAGCATTCTCTCGACGCTGCGCTGGACTCTGACGGCGTGGCGTTGGGCCTGCCGCCTCTGTACTAAGGACCTGGAGGTGCGGCGATGCGCATTGGAGCCTATCTTGCATGGTCGCCTGGTCCGGTGGCGTGGGTTCGAGCGGGTTGTCGAAACGTGCCCCAGCTTGTCGCTTGGGCATCGGCGATGCAGGGAAGAGCCGGAATTGCGCGGAAGGGGAGGGCCCTGGTGCAGTTTCGCCCGAGCCGGCAAGCGCATAATGTGTTGTTCGTGCAAGCCCAGGACTGTTTGAGTATGGAAGCCTCCTTCTGTGCGACCCCGGTGAGACAAGTGCGCCGGAGCGTAGTGAACCGCCTGCTTTAGAATCTCGAAAGGAACCTCATGGCCCTTTTTGATGTGAATATCGACGCGACCTGCGGAAACGCACGCGCGCTTACGTTTGAAACCGCGCATGGAACAGTACATACGCCCATGTTCATGCCCGTTGGCACGCATGCAACGGTGAAAGGCGTCACCACGCCGCAGCTGCGCGAGCTCAACAGCCAGGTGGTGCTCGCGAACACGTATCACCTGTACATGCGCCCGGGCGTCGACATTATCGAGAAGGCCGGCGGCGTGCAAAAATTTATGAACTACGATGGCCCCATGCTCACCGACTCGGGCGGGTTTCAGCTGTTCAGCCTCGACCACATGATGAAAACCGACCCCGACGGCGTCACGTTCCACGCGCGCGATTATGACGGCAGCAAGCATCGTTGGACGCCCGAGAGCAACATGGACATTCAGCAGCGCATCGGCGCCGACATCGTGATGCAGCTCGACCAGTGCATTGGCTATCCGTCGCCGAAAGAGGCCGTGGCAGCGTCCACGAAGCTGTCGTGGGAATGGGCCGAGCGTTGTTGCGCCGCGCACACCCGCGAGGATCAGGCGCTTTTCGCCATCGTGCAGGGCGGCATGCATCGCGACCTGCGCCTTGAGAGCGCGAAGCGCCTCATCGAGATTGATGCCGCGAGCCGCGCGGCGGGCCACAAGGGCTTCCAGGGCTTCGGCATTGGTGGCTATTCGGTGGGCGAGCCGCACGATGTGATGTTCGAGACGCTCGGCGACGTGTGCCAAGCGCTGCCCGACAATCGCCCGCGTTATCTGATGGGCGTCGGCAATCCCACGACGCTCGTGCGCGCGGTGCGCGAGGGCGTGGACATGTTCGACTGCGTGCTGCCTACGCGCACGGCACGCATGGGCACCGCGTTTTCGCACACCGGGCGCATGAACATGCGCAACGCGAAATACAAGGAAGACTTCACGCCGCTCGACCCAGAGTGCAGTTGCCCCACGTGCACGCACTACACGCGCGCATACCTTCGTCACCTGGTGAAACAGGGCGAAATGCTCGGCGGCATTCTGCTGTCGATTCACAACCTGCACTTCCTGATCGACCTCATGGGCAAGGCGCGCGAGGCCGTGCTCGCCGGCGAATACGAGACGTTCTACCAAGACTGGATGAACAGCCCCGCCGCGAACGACTACTAAGAGGCGACCGCCAAGGGGCGCGATTGCTAAGGTGGCTTTAGGAGGGAGGCGCCCGATCGGCGGCCCCTCTGGGCTTGCCCGTATCGTAGGCAATGCGCCGAATGCTCGCCACCGAAGTTCATCGGTGGCTTATCTCAGACTGTAATGGGCGGTTGTTAGGGTCGATTGCCGGTGGGCGATAGCTGGTGACGAATGTCGATGATGCTGCCGCGGTGCGGCTGACGTCTTGGCTGGGTTGCTGCCGATGCCCGATTTCAGCGCAAATCGCAAAAATGCACCAGCATATGGTGTCGTCGGTTCCTTCGTTTGTGCAACGCGCCGCGATTCAGGTGTTGAAAGAATACGTTGCTTCGGCGCGTGAAGCGTATCGCGGCCGCCGCGACTACGTGCTCGCGCGCTTGAAGGAAATCGGTCTGGATGTCGTCGGATCGTACCGTCGGTATCGATGCGATCGGTGCCTCCATCATGCCGCCATGTTTATGCACCGATCTGCGCCGATGCTTCGTTGCCGTAGTTGGCGCTTTTGCTATCGGTGCTTCCGGCGGCTGCGTTAGCGTAGCGCTGGACCGATGCGATAGCCTTACATGCAAATTTTCCATGCCGAACTAGCAGTATGGCGCTACGTCGGATTGGCGCTAGGCTGGCGTGTCGGATTGGCGTGGCTGTGTGTCGAACTGGTGCAGCTGTGTGTCAGAAAAGGCGAGAATGGGGCCTCATTGCAGGCGGAGATTCGGGGCTTTCCGTTCATCTCGAATTTAGTAAACCTCTCTCATCTGGGGTTTTGTGAAAACATCGATTGCGAACCGCATTGCTGTGCTTACATTGGGATTCTAGACTCTGTCATTGCGGGCCCCATAGTGCCGTTTCCTGCCAATTCAGGCTCGATAATCTGCAATGAGGCCCCATTGTGGTGTTTTCTGCCGACCTCTTTTGCCGAGGCTTGTGCCAAGGGTTTCTGGCTGGGTTTCTGCCAAGAACTTATGGCCGGGCTTCTGGCTGGGCTTCTGCCAAGGACTTCTTGATGGGCTTTTGTCGAGCGTTTCGGCAAAGGATTCCTGCGGAGACTTCGGCAAGACTTCTGCAGGGGTTTCTATAGGGCCTTCTTCGGAGGCTTCCATAGGGACTTCCATAGGGCCTTCTGCAGGCGTCCCTACGGGCTTTCGCGGAGTGCCGCCAACACCTCGCAGAAAGCGGACGCCGACAATCAATTCCTTGCGAGACGAAGCCCGCTCGGTATGTGCTCGCTTCATATGCTGAATGTGGCAGCGGCTTTCTGTGACAAAAAAGCTGACGATTAGGCACGATTGCAGTTCGACTCCCTGGTCTGTTTCTTGCGGCCAAAATAGAGAAAAGCTTCTGACCTGGGCATTCATGAAATGCTTTCAAAATGCGCGACAGCGATCCTGCGTTCCAATGGGGATTTCTGCTCGAATTTTGCTTCCCCTTTGCCTCACGGTTGCCTAATCGTGGCGCTTTTTGCCACGGAAGCGCGAAAAGTTTGCAATGCTACCTAATCGTCGCGATTTCTGCCGCGAGCCAATCCTGAATCAAGCCGCGCACGCTCCCGTTGCGATCAAACTCCGAATCAAGCTGTGCGCGCTCCCGCTGTGATTCAACCTTGAATCAAGTCGCGCGCGCTTCTGTCGTGGGCAAGTTCTGAATCAAGCAGCGCTTGCCCTTGCCGGCTTGCATTTGGAATATGACGTTTCGCTTGAATCGTTCGGCGCTATGAATATGGCGTTGCTCCTGAAATACGTCGCCGATAGCGAATGGAGCCCACGCCGACACCTGGACGCGTCTCTGCTCAAGGGGTAGCCGTACTGGCGGCTAGCCAAAAGTGCGCAAAGCTATTGACAGCA
>CAKUIK010000061.1 GCA_934661005.1 uncultured Slackia sp. | reverse complement strand
GCCTGGGAGATGCTGCCGAAATCTTCGGAGCCCATGCCGTGGGCGCCCCCGAACAGCTGTGCCTGGGGGAGCGTCTGCTTGGTGTATTCAACGCACTGTTCCATGAACTCTTTGTCGTTGAACACCGCGGGGCTTGGGCGACCGAACGTTGTCGTTGCCGTGCAACGATAAGTTTGCGCAATGCCGCTTGCGATTTCCGTGATGCGTTTTTTGGCGAGTTCCTCGGTTTTCTTGTCGAACACGCGAATAGTTCCTTGCATGGTTGCCGATTGCGGAATCGCGTTTCCTGCGTCGCCCGCGTTGAAGGCGCCGCAGGTTATGACGAGTTCGCTCATCGGGGAAATCTCGCGGGCCAGAATCTCTTGAAGGCCAATATGGATATGCGCGGCCGCGGTAATGGGGTCGACGCACGAGTCAGGCATGGAGCCGTGGCCTGCTACGCCATCAACGACGATTTTCCAGTTGTATGCGGCAGCCATGGGGCGCTCGCCATACACGATGACGCCTGTGGGCACAGTTGATACCACATGCATTGCGAACGCGCGATCGACGTGCGGGCTTTCAAGCACGCCTTCGGCGATTGCTTCGTCCGAGCCGTTGTAGCCTTCTTCGCCGGGTTGGAAGAAGAGCTTTACCGTGCCCTTCAAATCACTTTCGTGCGCTTTTAGAATGCGGGCGGCGCCAAGCAAAGTTGCCGCATGCATATCGTGGCCGCATGCATGCATGTTGCCGTTGGTCGACGCAAATTCCTCGCCCGACTCTTCCTTCATCGGCAAACCGTCGATATCGCTTCGCAGCATAATGCAAGGCTCGCCTTCGCCGATGATTCCTACAACGCCCGAGCCATTGATGATCGCGTGGAAGGGAATGCCGAGCTTGGTGAGTTCCGCTTGGATGTACGCGCTCGTATGGGGCGTTTCGAGTCCGATTTCCGGCATTTGGTGAATGTCGCGGCGCCATGCGACGAGCTGGTCTTTGAGCTCGGTCGCCTCTTCGAAGAAGTTGATTGATGTCGGCATGGTTGCCTCGCTTTCTGCCGGGGCCTCAAGGCTCGGGCAAGCCGATTTCTGAAGAGTTCGGCGAGCGATTCTACCCGCTTTTACTCAAAATGTCTCAAAAAAGCTGGTACGGGGCAATTTCGTTGAAAACTTTAGTTGACTAAAGTGCCCAATCGTCGTACCTTTACGCGTTATATCTTCGGCTTTGTGCGCAAGCGCAGGCCATATTGGAAGGAAGAGCAATGGCAGAAGAACAGGTCGCAACCGGCGGGCAGGGTGACGCTTCGAATGCGGGTGGCAAAGAAAAGAAAGGCTTTTTCTACGGTTGGTGGATTGTCATCGGCGGTTTCATGATTATGGCTACATGCTACACGGCTTTCGTGAATTGCATGTCGCTCTTCCAGGCCCAGATTGTTGGCGACTTGGGTATGACGATCGGCGAATACAACACGGGCACCTCGCTTGCGTCGCTTATTTCGATTGTGGGCACGCTCATCATTGGCTTTCTACTCGATAAGATCAACGCTCGCGCCATCGCGGTGGGCATTACAGCACTCGCGACGGTGATGCTGTTCGGCTATTCGGTCGCGAATGCGCCGTGGCATATTTACTTGCTTGCTGCGCTTTCCGGCACCATTATCACGGCTGGCGCGCGTCTGTTCGTCTCGGTCATTATCACGAACTGGTTTAATCTGAAACGTGGCTTTGCCGTGTCTTTGGCGTTGTGCGGTTCGGCTTTCGGCGGAGCG
Source organism: uncultured Slackia sp. (assembly GCA_934661005.1). Taxonomy (GTDB): domain Bacteria; phylum Actinomycetota; class Coriobacteriia; order Coriobacteriales; family Eggerthellaceae; genus Slackia. The sequence continues at coordinate 7,072 of CAKUIK010000061.1, read as the reverse complement.
ATTCTTTCTCCTATTATCGGCAATATCATTGCTACTTCGGGCTGGCGTTTCGCATTCGTGGTGCTCGCGCTAATTTGCCTGGTGGGTTCTCTTCCCATCGCGCTTATCTTCTTCCGTTCGCATCCTTCCGATAAGGGTCTGCAGCCTTATGGCGCCGAGCTTTCTGAAGAAGAAATCAAGGCAATCGAGAACAAAGGCAAGAAGAAGGTTGCCCAGGTCGATCCCGAGGTCACCGTCGCCGTTGGCTGGAAGGTCATGAAGAAGAGCGCCGCGTTTTGGCTTCTTGCGTTGGGCTTCATGCTTGTTGGTGCCATTAACGCTATGATCGTTGTGAACACGATTTCGAACATGACTTCCGTTGTCATGAACGGCGAAACCATCGTTACGGGCGGCCACGATATTGCATGGGCCTCCACGGTGCTTTCCGCTGAGTTGGTGCTCGTCGTGTTCTGCAAGGTTGCGCTCGGCACGATGTATGACCGCTTGGGCCTTATTCCTTCGACCATCATCGGAGCGTTCACGTGCTTTGCAGCTAATTTCTTCATGATTTTTAACACGACCGACTGGGGTCCGATTCTTGCTGCGGTCTTCTTCGCCTTTGGCACGTGCGTGTGCACGGTTGGTCCTTCGGTCATGATGACAAAGGAATTCGGCCGCCTCGACATTGGCAAGGCGACGAGCATCATGGTTGCCGTTCAGAGCGTCGGCGGAATCATGGGCGCTATTGTTTCGGGCCAAGCGTTCGATGCCGCGCTGAGCTTTACCCCTGCATGGATTTTCGGCATGGTGATTTCGGTCGTCATGGGCGTGAGCATGGTTGCCTCGGTGAAGCTCGCGCGCAAGCTCGTGGCGAAGCAAATCGCCGCCGGTGCGCCCCGTGTAGACGAAGAAGGCAAGATTATCGAGGGCTCCGTCGTTTCGGCCCAATAGCCCTATCGGTTGTACCAGCTGGGCGGCTTGGTTGCTGTCTCGATGATCCAGGAGCATTTTTACCGGAAAAGCCGCCCTTGAGGGGCGGCTTTTTTCTGCGCGGCGCTTCGGAATTCGGTATACTTCTTGAGTTTGCGTTCCACGATGGAGCGTGTGTTCTATATATAAGAGAGGTTCCTGAATAATGGCTTCAAACGAACAAGCCGCTCCTGCGCGCGAGCATTTCGCGTCGCGCATCGGCTTTCTGCTTATCGCCGCGGGTTGCGCGATCGGCCTGGGCAACGTATGGCGTTTTCCATATATCGTCGGCGAGTATGGCGGCGCGGCATTCGTGCTGTTGTATCTCATTTTCCTCGTGATTCTTGGCTTGCCCGTTATGGTGATGGAATTCGCCGTGGGTCGTGCGAGCCAGAAGAGCGGTGCGCTTGCCTATGACGTATTGGAGCCGAAACGCCGTTTCCATTGGTTTACCTGGTGGGGCCAAATCGGCTGCTATGTGTTGCTGATGTTCTACACGACGGTTGCGGGCTGGATGCTTGCCTATATTCCGAAGATGGCCTCTGGCGAGCTTTCCACAACCGATCCCGATGCGATTGCAGCGACGTTTTCCAATATGCTTGGCGACCCGGTGCAGCTCATTGGCTGGATGGTCGTTGTCGTTCTCGTCGGTTTTCTCGTATGCCGCCTTGGCCTACAAAAAGGCGTTGAGCGCATTACGAAATTCATGATGGCCGCGTTGTTCGTGATTATGATCGCCCTGTGTATTCGCACGGTAACGCTTCCTGGAGCGGGCGAGGGCATTGCATTTTATCTTGTTCCCGATTTCGGCAAGCTTTTCGCGGGCAATACGCCGGCTGAACAGTGGGCAACTTTCGGCCAGGCCGTTTATGCGGCCATGGGCCAGGCGTTTTTCTCATTGTCGCTTGGTATTGCGGCCATGGAAATCTTCGGCAGCTATATCGGCCGCGAGCGCAGTCTCACGGGCGAGGCGATTTCTGTCACGGTGCTCAACACCGTCGTCGCCATTCTCGCGGGCCTCATCATTTTCCCCGCATGCTTCGCTTACGGCGTTACGCCCGACTCCGGTCCGTCTCTCGTCTTCGTCACGCTCCCTGCGGTATTTGCCGAGATGCCCCTGGGCAACGCGTGGGGCGCGTTGTTCTTTGTGTTCATGAGCTTTGCCGCGCTCTCCACGGTTATTGCCGTGTTTGAGAACCTCGTAAGCTGGACGATGGATAAGTTTGGCATGTGGCGCAGCCGCGCGGTGACGATTACCGCCGTGCTGCTTGTGGTTTTGAGCCTGCCGTGCGCGCTGGGCTTTAATGTGCTTTCCGATATTGCGATTCCTGCGATTGGCGATATTCAAAGTATTGAAGACTTCGTCGTGTCCAACAATATGCTGCCGCTTGGCGCGCTCGTTTTCGTGTTGTTCTGCACGCGGAAATTCGGTTGGGGATGGGATAATTTCCTCGCCGAGGCTGATCAGGGTAAAGGCGTGAAGTTTCCTGCTTGGGCCAAGCCGTGGATTAAATACGGCATCCCCGTACTCATCGTTGCCATCTTCATCATGGGCTACGTGAGCATCTTCGCCTAAAGATAGATTCCTCGCATGCAACGACCCCGCCTATGCGGGGTCGTTTCGCATTGCGATTCGACCGCCGGTTTTTGCTCGCTCGACGCCAAAGCAGCGATTCGTCTCAATTCACCATTTCTTCGCATCGTCGTACCCCCGATTTGGCGTGCGATGATGCTTTAGCGTACAATAATGCATTGTTGATTTACGCCCGTTTAGGTGGGCGTCTGGCCGAACCGCCGATTTTCCTGCGGCTCGCATTATGCGATAGGTGGTTGGTCTTCGAATGCGAATCGCGTTCATATGTATGGATGTTGCATTGCGCTGGCGCGCCAAGGTGCTGCCGGGCGATGCGTTCATTGGTTTATCGGAATGCTGCGCGGCGCTTCTGGCGTGCGTATGCGTTTCGCGATGCTTAAGGAGCGAATGAGACTTGACTAACGAACAGAACACGCCGGAGCAATCGTCCGGCACGCTCGGCGGTGCAATTGCCGCCGCACAATCGTCTGCTGCCAAAAACGGAGCGGAATCTTCTGATACCACCAAAACGCGTAGCCGTTCACGCGGGTCTCGCGGCGGCCGTGGTCGCAGCCAAAAGAAAGACACTGCACAAAATTCAGGCCAGCAAAATGCTAAGGCTTCTTCTGCCAATCATGCAGATCAGCCCGCTCATTCTGCCAATGGGAATCGACGTCGTTCCACAACGCGTACCAAGCATGTCTCGCTCGAGCACAAGCGTCCCCAACTCACGCCCGATTCTGAGCTTGAGCCCGAATCGTTCAACAAACCGCGTACGCGCAAACCGCGTTCTGGAAATAATTCCCGCCGCGCAGTCAAGAACAATCCCGATGTGACGCTGAAGATCATTCCGCTTGGCGGCCTCGACGGCATCGGCAAGAACATGACCGTCATCGAGTGCGGCGACGACATGATTCTCGATGATGCGGGCCTCATGTTTCCCGACGACGATCATCCGGGCATTGACCTCATTCTTCCCGACTACACCTATGTGCTCGAGAATGAGCATAAGCTTCGCGGCATTATCATTACCCACGGCCATGAAGACCACACGGGCAGCCTGCCGTACCTCATGAAGGACCTTACCAAGAAGGTGCCCATTTATGGTACGAAAATGACGCTCGGCCTTATCGAGGGCAAATTCAAGGAGCATCGCATTAAAGCGAAGTTGTGCGAAGTGAATCCCGGCGACGAGATGAAGATCGGCAACTTCGTGGTTGATTTCTTTGCGGTGAACCATTCGATTCCTGGCGCACTCGGCGTTTTCTTCCAGTCTCCCGCGGGCAACGTGTTGCACACGGGAGACTTCAAGCTCGACCAGAGCCCCATCGATGGCGTTCGTACCGACTTCGGAGCACTTGCCCGCTTCTCGAAGATGGGCGTCGACCTCATGATGAGCGACTCGACCAATGCAACGAACCCGAACTTCACGCCTTCCGAGGCCGAAGTGGGCAAGGCGCTGCGTCCCATTATCGAAAACGCCAAGGGCCGCGTGATTATCGCGAGCTTCGCGAGCCATATCCACCGCTTGCAGCAAATTGCCGATGCAGCGGTTGCGTGCGGTCGCAAGGTCGTCGTCACGGGCCGTTCTATGATTCAGAACACTGACATCGCGCGTCGTTTGGGCTATTTGAAAATCCAGGATGTCGACCTCATTGACGCGTATGACCTGAAGGGCATTCCGCCCGAGAAGGTCGTCATCATGTGCACGGGCAGCCAGGGCGAGCCGCTCTCTGCGTTGGCGCGCATTGCGAACGGCGAGCACAAAACCATTCAGATCGATGAGGGCGATACGGTCATCATTTCCGCGACCCCCGTTCCCGGCAACGAAAAGGCCGTCACGCGCATCGTGAACCAGCTTTCGAAGATTGGTTGCGATGTGTGGGATAAGCATCGTGCCATGGTCCACGTGTCGGGCCACGCGAGCGCCGAGGAGCTCAAGCTCGTGCTTTCCATCGTGCAGCCGAAGTACTTCATGCCTGTCCATGGCGAGTCGATGCACCTTCGCGCCCATGCGAACCTCGCCCAAGCGACCGGCGTCGATCCGAGCCATATTTTCATGTGCGAAAACGGCGATACGCTCGAAATGACGAATGGCGTGGTGAAATTCGGCGAGCCCGTCGAGAACGGCATCGTGTATGTTGATGGCCTTTCGGTGGGCGACACCTCTAAAGACGTGCTCGATGAGCGCACGACGCTTTCCAACTGCGGTTTCGCGTGCATTTGCGCCGCGGTCGACCATAAGCGCCACCAGATTTTGGGCAACGTACGCGTTGAAATGCATGGCATTACGGGCGGTGACGTTGCGGAGCTTCGTCGCGAGGCGACCGATGCGGTGAAATGCACGCTTCGTCGCAGCGTGGAGCGCGGCGTAAAGGGCAAAGACCTCGAAAAGGCCTGCCGCGATTCGCTGCATTCGCTTCTTTGGGATCGCACGAAGCAGCGCCCCATGGTCGTTGCCACGATTATCGAGGTGTAAACGTTTCGCGGAATGAACATTTCGCTGCGCTATAATTGAGGCTTCGCACAGCCGTGCGAGCCGTTTGAATGATTCGGCCGGGCCGCCTTATGGGCGACTCGGCCGCTGCCGAATTTACACGCACCGTAAACGTAGTATTTTTTGAAGGAGCACGCCATTGGCTCGCGGTTCAAAGACGAACACCGCACAATCGAATAGCACCAAAGGAGCTTCATCCCAGAAGAAAAAAGGCAAGAACGACGCCGAAGACCGCGTCGCGCTGAAGGACGCTCCGTCTCGCGGTCGCGCACGCGCGCGAGCCGTGGAGGAGGATGCTTCGTTCGAGGAATTCGATCGTGAACCTCGTATTTTCGATGATCGCACGAAGCGCGATATCGCCGGCGTTGTCGTCGCGGTCGTCGCCGTTGTGCTTTTCTTGGCGGTTGTTCTGCAGCCTTCCGGCTTTTTGACGAGCGCCCTTTCGACCACCCTTCACCTGACGCTTGGCATCGGGGCTTATGTGCTTCCTTTTATGCTCGTCGTTGTTGGCGCGAGCCTTATCGTTCGCGTCGATCGCACCGATTTGCCGGCTCGTCTCGGTGTGGGCCTCGCTTTGCTTTTTTTCGCATTCATGTCGGCTCTCTCGCTGCTCACGCCCGGTGCTTCGAGCAATGGCGCCGTGCTTTTCGAGGCCGATGTACTCGCATCGCACGGCGGTTACGTGGGATCTGGCATCGCCTGGGCGCTTCTTCAGCTGTTTGGCGAAGCCGTGAGCATCGTGCTTCTTCTTGGCATTGCGCTTGCGGGAGCCGTCATTATCGGCTTCTCCCTTACGGGCGCCTTTGAATCTCTTCGCGAAAAGGGCGCGCATTTGAGCGCCCTGAGGCGTGCGGCGCGCGAGTCGGAAGATGATGAGCTCCCTGGCATTCCTTACGAGGCAGTCGATGCGGACGACGACCCTTATGCTGCGCTCAATGAAGAACAGCCGCGAATGAAAGACTCCGCCGCTTCGGCGCCTCGCCGCGAAGAGCGTGGCTTGCTTGCCGGCTTCGGCATGACGAAGAAAGAACGCGAGGCCGCAGCAGCCGCGAAAGCTGCTGAGGAGTCGCAGCGAGAGGTTCCGCCGGCGCGCATTCGCCGAGCAGAGCCGGTTCACGTTCCGCGCGATTTATCGCGTCCTCGCCGCGCTTCGGAATCGCTGTCTACGCAGCTCCTCGAAGGCCGTCGCCCGGGCCAAGCCCCTGCTCCCACGGTCGATACATACTGGCCGGCTGAATATGCGTTCGGTGCTGCTGAAAAAACATCGTCCGTCGCCTCGGGTGCGGCGTTGAGTGCCGCTGGCGTTGCGACTACCAGCGTCGCTGCGGGGAATGTTCGCACTCTCGACGGCGCAAGCGATGCCGCGCGCTCTTTTGAAGACGAAACCGTCACTCAGCTTCTTGGCGCGACGCCCGCTCGCTCTCGAAAGGGCGCGGCGAAGGCCGCCGATGAGGCCAAAACGTCTTCCTCGAAAACGCGCGTGCTGAAATCGAAGCGAGAGTCGCTTCCCTGGGAAGACGATGACGTTATCGCCGAAGACGCTTTGGCCGAAAGCGCTGCCGACGGTGCCGCTGAAAAGCCCATGACCCGTCGGCTGGGCGATGTTTCCGCCGCGCCTTCTTCATCGAAAGCGTACTCTTCGAGCCAACCTAAAACGAAAAAAGTCGACAACTCCGCATTTGTCGGAGAAGGGGAGACGCGCGGCGATTTCACGTTGCCGGCGTTTGGTCTCATTCGTCACACCGAAGTTGCCACCGAGGCCGACGAGCTGGAGCTTCGCACGCTTGCCGCCGAACTTCAAAGCACGCTCGAAGATTTCAGCATCATGGCCCAAGTGGTCGGTTGGGTTGCCGGTCCCACGGTCACGCTGTTCAAGGTCGATTTGCCCTCGGGCGTACGCGTAAGCCGCATTATGAGCCTGACCGACGACATCGCTTTGGCGCTTGCGGCGCCCGGCGTGCGCATTTTCGCGCCGATTCCCGGAACGAATCATGTTGGCATCGAAGTGCCGAACCGCACGCGACAGAACGTGCTTTTGGGTGACGTGCTTAAAG
>CAKUIK010000060.1 GCA_934661005.1 uncultured Slackia sp. | reverse complement strand
GCGCGCGAGCGCCCGTCCTGCTAACTGCGAAAACCCTATTTGCGCCGCAAGTGTCCGGCTAACAATGAAAATCAACCTTAGAACACCCAATAAAATGCAGCCGAGGCGCCGTGAAGGCAAACAGGCACCGCCTATTTGCGCCAATCGACGCCTCGAACCGCGAAGTGAACGAATCGGAATTACAAACGAATCGCCCAGGAATTCGTCGCATCGATAGCCTGTGCGACGCGATCGATAACCTCGGGCGAAGGCTCGGTTTCAACGTTGAGGAACACGAGCACCTCATTACAATCGGCTCGCTTGCCAATGGCCATCGTCGAAATATTGATGCCTTCTTCGCCCAGAATCGTGCCCATGCGACCCACCTGGCCAGGCTCATCGGCATAGGTGAATACCAACGCATGGTCGCCCGGCACCACATCGAGACGATAGCCGAGAATCGAAACGACATGGGTCTCGCGGTGCGCGCCCGGCACGGTGGCAGAAACCTCAAGGCCGTCGGCCTCCATGCTCACGATGGAGTCGTAGCCGCGCGAATCGCTCGCCTGCTGAGCTTCCATCTTGATGCCATGGCGGCGCGCAGAGGCTTCGGCGTTCTCGGTCGACACGCTCGCCTGGCCCTCGCGAGACAGCATGCCCGAAAGCGTCGCCGCCGAAAGCACCTGCATATCGCCTGCGCACGGGCCTGCCGCCACGATGGAAAGCGCCTTGGGAACTTCACGCGCGAGCTGCGCAAGCACACTGCCGCACATTTGGCAGGCAGGAATGTAAGCGGCCGCTGCTTCGTCGACCTCTTTGGACACCATGTTCACAACCGTGGGTACCACAAGGCCTTCGAGACCATTCGCCACATAGCGTGCAATATTCACGCCAGCGCGCATTTGAGCCTCAAGCGTATTGGCGCCCAAATGGGGCGTGAGCACGGCGCGGTCGAATTCGGCGAGAGGCGTTTCGGCGGTAGGCTCAGCCTCAAGCATGTCAATGCCGCACGCGAAAACACGGCCGGCGGCCATGAAGTCGGACAGGGCCTTCTCGTCGATAACCCCGCCGCGCGCCGTATTCACAATGACGACGCCGTCTTTCATGCGGGCGAATTGCTCGGCCGCAAACATATGGTAGGTGCCATCGGTACGCGGAACATGCACGGTAATGAAATCGGCGATGGGGAGCACTTCATCCAAGGAATCGTACAAAACCACACCGAGCTGGCTCGCACGTGCCGCCGAACAATAGGGGTCGAAGCCAATGACGCGCATGCCGAACGCGTGGGCGCGCTCGGCGACAAGGCCGCCGATGCGTCCAAGGCCGAAAATGGCGAGCGTCTTTTCGTAGAGCTCATGCCCCATGAAACGGTCGCGGGCGAATTCGCCTGCTCGCAGGGCTGCATCGGCAGCAGGGATTTCACGCGCCGCAGAAAGCATGAGGGCCATGGTGTGCTCAGCCGCCGAGACGATATTGCTCGTAGGAACGTTGCACACGGGAATGCCGTGCTCGCTTGCGGCATCGACGTCGATGTTATCGCACGTCACGCCCGCGCGACCGATTATTTTGCAGTTCGTTGCGGCCTCAATGACCTCGCGCGTCACCTGAGTGGCTGAGCGAACGATAAGGGCGTCGTAAGAACCAACGCACTCGAGCAGCTCGCCGGGGGTCAGATCGAAGCGCTCATCGACCTCGTAGCCCTTCCCCTTCAAGATGTCGATGCCCTCGTCGACGATTTTGTCGGTCACCAGAATCTTCATTGCGATTCGCCTTTCACCGCGATCGCGCCCGCGTAGCACGGGTGCGCATTTTGTTATAAGAGATTCGTCGATTATACCCACGCTTCGTTTCCAATAGCGAAATCCTCGGCAAGCGAGCGTAGGGCATCTTGTGGGCGGCAAATTAACGATTCATGAACATAGCTTGCGCGTCCTTGCGACGCGACACAACGCTTTGGTAAGGTTGCCCGTCGCTATGTTTCATGAACTCGCTCGCATATATCGGCACTTGCGCCGCATAGATTCCTTCCGCACTCAGGAAGGGCTCTCTTCGCACGCCCCCGTGGCACCCTCACTTTCCTCGATGCTGATCTGAGGATACTTCCATTTTTCATAGACAGATGCGCCACTCATATTGAGCGGTTGCCGCATCACGCCTTCAAACGTCGCCATGCGCGGCGCCTCGCCTTTTGCACTCAAACCTCAAACGAAGGAGACCTTTTGACCACCGCACACGCTTCTGGAAAAACAACCGCTCGACAAGTACGCATCGTAGGAGTCGTAGTATTCGGTGCGTTCTTGGCGCTGCTGAACCAAACCGTTATGTCACCCGCCCTGCCCGCGATCATGGCCGATTTCAGCATCGACGCCTCAACCGCGCAATGGATCATGTCAATCTATCCGCTCGTAAGCGGCATCATGGTGCCCGTCTCGGCATTTTTGATTGATAGGTTCTCGACCCGCGCGCTCTTCTTCGCCGCAACGGCGACCTTCTCCGCGGGAACGGCACTCTGCGCCGCAGCCCCAACGTTCTTCCCGCTCATTTGCGGACGCGTGCTGCAAGCAGCCGCCTCAGGCGTGCTCCTGCCGCTCGTCTCAGTTGTGCCCATGCTCGTTTTCCCTGTTGAGAAACGCGGCACGGCCATGGGCGTTGCCGGCATTGTGATGTCGGCCGGCCCTGCTGTTGGCCCCGTGCTTGGCGGAGCTATCATCGACACGTACGGCTGGCGCGTTACGCTTGGATGCATCGTGCCGCTCGCCATTATCGTGCTGCTCAGCGGCATCTTCCTGCTCGAAAACGTCGGCGAAGCGAAACGCCCCAAGCTCGACGTCACGTCCATCGCGCTTTCGACCATCGCATTCGGCGGCCTGCTTTACGGATTCTCGAGCGCATCGTCGCTTGGCTGGACGAGCGTCGCTGTGCTCGGCACCATTCTCGCAGGCGTCGTATGCCTAGTCGCATTCGTCAGACGCCAGCTCGCGCTCGACGAACCACTGCTCGATTTGCGCTGCCTGAAGTCGAGCGACTTCGCCGTGGCTGCCATCGTGGTAACGCTCATCAATGCGGCGTGCCTCGTCACCAACACGCTGCTCCCCATTCTGCTCCAAACGGCCATGGGCGCATCTGCGCTCGAAACGGGCATCGTCATGTTGCCTGCGGCGGCAGTCGGCATTCTTATTAGCCCCATCTCCGGCGTTGTTTTCGACAAATTCGGACCGCGCGGTATTTCCGTGGGAGGCCTCGCGCTTATGACCGTCGCCTTGTTCGCGCTCTCGCGCATGAACGCCGAATCGTCAATCGTTCTTGTAGCCGTGCTGTGCGCAGCACAGGCCGCGGGCCAAGCGCTTGCGAACATGCCCGTGAACACCTGGGGCATTAACGCGCTTTCCAACGACAAAATCGCCCACGGCAACGCCATCGCAAATACGGGTCGCCAAGTAGCCGGCGGCTTGGGCACAGCCCTTGTGGTAACTCTTATGACGAGCGTCACTGCGAGCTCCTTGGGCCAAGGCATGGCAGCAAAGGCCGCAACCGCGGCGGGAACGAGTGCCGCCTATATGGCGTGCGCCGCTATCGGCCTGGTTGCCCTTATCTTCGGCGTGCTGAAAATCCGCAATCCGAAGCGTGGGGAAAACGTGCACGTAATCGAAAAGAACGGCGTCGAGGTGACTGAATAGGGCCAGGAAATCGTCAAGGTACCCTTTATTCCGCGTCGCCCCTCATCCTCAAATGCGCCATCATCTCAGGCAATGCAAGACGAAAAACAAAGCGCCCAGCCGCACGAATGCAGCTGGGCGCTTTTCCTATATGAGCGCCTACAGGAAGCCTGCGCCCATAAAAGCGACGTTCGAACCCCGCGAAACGAGCCGAACCGTCGAGACTCAGAACGCGAGATCGACATCGATGAACGCACGGGGTCCCCTACGCACCAATCTGGGGTTTGCGCGCCGTAAGAACGCGCGGGCGCCCCGCCAAGTCGTCGACAATCCGAACGTCGACAAAACCGAGGCTGCCAGCAATCGCAGCAGCGGCATCGAGGCAGGTTTCATGCAGCTCAACAGCAAAGCCGCCACCAGGAGCGAGGGCGCGAAGGGTCCACGTCGCCAAAGGACGATACAAATCGAGCCCATCGGCACCGCCATCAAGCGCGAGCTCGGGTTCATGCTCGGTCACCTCGGTTGGCATGCCGTCGAGAACCTTCGTGGGGATGTAAGGCGGGTTGCTCACGACGAGCGCGAGCTTGCCCATGAAACGCTCCCCCACGGGAGCGCCCAAATCGCCCTGAAGCACGGCAACGCGCTTCTCCAACCCAAGGGAAGCCACGTTTTCCTTGGCGAGGGAAATTGCCTCAGGCGCAATATCGCAGGCCAGAACGCGCGTTTTGGGGTTTTCGAAAGCGATAGAGCAAGCAATGCAGCCCGAGCCCGTGCAAATATCCGCGACATAGAGCACATCATCGGCGGCGCCTGCGGGTTCTTCATGGGGCGCTGCGACCGAGACGCCTGCCGCACTTTCGCGCATGCCGCTTTCAGTCTCGCCTTCGCCAAGCGAGTCAGCGTCGCACGCGCGCAATTCTCCCATTTCGGCCTTCGCGGCGGCTTCTGCCTGTAATTCCTCAAACTCATTGAGCGTAAGCGTGGAATCCAAGGCGCGGCGACGCTCGGGCGCAGGCAAAAGCGCCAAGGCTTCGCTTACCAACACCTCGGTTTCGGGACGCGGAATGAGCACGCCTTGACGCACCTTCACCGCGATATGGCGAAAAGCAACCTCGCCCGTGATGTACTGCAAAGGCTCACCCGCGCCCCTGCGCGCAACCCAATCGCGCAACGTGGCGCGCTCGTCGGGGGAAAGCGGGCGCTCGAAGTTGACATAAAGCTCGACGCGACGCATATGGCACGCCTCGCACAGAAGCCATTCCGCCGACAGGCGCGGATTCTCGTCGCCCTTGCGCTGAAGGTAGCCGCGGCACCAATCAAGCGCCGCCTGAATAGTCCACACCTCGTCGGACATAAGGCATGCCTCCTTACAAGAAAGGCTCGGCCTTCTTGACCGAGCCACTCTATTAAACCTGCAGGCCAAGCGAATGTCAGCGAGCATGAGATCTGGCGAGTGCAGTTCGGGCGAAAGCAAGGCGACGCGCACTTCGGTACGCGAGCCGCAGCTTGAACCCGAAATGCGCCGCCAGATCCCAGCGCAGCGTCGACTTCGTACTTTGGCCGACAGGCCAAAGTACCTATGTTACTCAGTGGCCTGTTCGAGCTTCCTCGCGCGATCGGCAGCCTGAAGCGCCGTAATAACATCGCCCAGGTCGCTGCCCATAAGCACGCCCTGATAGGTGCCGTTGTAGCCAATGCGATGGTCGGTCACGCGATCTTGAGGAGCGTTGTACGTGCGAATCTTCTCGGAACGGTCGCCCGAACCAATCTGCGCCAGGCGCTCAGCGCCCTCGGCCGCCTGCTGCTCAGCAAGCATCTTCTCGTAGAGGCGCGCACGCAGAACAGCCATTGCGGCAATCTTGTTCTGCAACTGCGACTTCTGGTCCTGAGACTGAACCACAAGGCCGCTGGGAAGGTGCGTGATGCGCACAGCGGAGTCGGTCGTGTTAACGCACTGACCACCCGGGCCGCCTGCGCGATACACATCGATGCGCAGATCGTTCTCATTGATGTCGACCTCGACCTCGTCGGCTTCAGGAAGCACGGCGACCGTAGCGGTCGACGTATGAATGCGGCCCTGGCTTTCCGTCTTCGGAACGCGCTGCACACGGTGCACGCCGCTCTCGAATTTCATGACGGAATAAACCTTGTCGCCCTTCACCTTGAACTGGATTTCCTTATAGCCGCCAGCATCGGAGGGGCTCACATCCATGGTTTCGGTCTTCCAGCGCTGCGAGTCGCAGAAGCGCAGGTACATCTTGTACAAATCGCCCGCGAAAATGGCGGCCTCGTCGCCACCGGCGGCAGCACGAATCTCGACGATGATGTCTTTCTCATCGGCGGGGTCGCTCGGAATGAGCATGTATTTGATTTCCTCTTCGAGCGAAGGCAGCATAGCCTCTGCGGAAGAGATGGTTTCCTGCGCGAGCTCGCGCATGTCGGGATCGTCGAGCATTTCCTTCGCATCGTCGATATCGTCGCATGCCTGGAGATATTCGCGAGCCTTGGCCACAAGCGGGCCCTGGTTGGAGTATTCCTTGGTGAGCTTGGTATATTCAGCGTGGTTATTGAGTACCGCGGGGTCGGAAAGCTTGTTTTGCAGCTCCTCGTAGCCAGCGATGATCTTCTCGAGCCTGTCTCGCATGGTTCATCCAATCGATTGATACGCCGCATTGCGGCCGCGTGGTTTGCGTATAAGTTGCCAACCGAGAATATTACCACGCAAAATGCCCGCTCACGCGCTTTCCATAGCGAAAAATGATTCCTATCGCCCGAAATTGAAGGGAGCGAAGAACCACACCACGCGGCCAAGGATGCGCACCGATTCGTCGCCATCGCCGCTGCGCGAATATTTCTTCTTTTTAAAACGCGGGTCGTATGAGCTGGGCACGAGCTCCACCGTTTCTTTGTTGAAGTTCACGATTTTGACCGTTGCGTCGGTTTCTCCCACGCATACGGCATAAACCTTCCCGCTCACCCATTCGGCATCAGGGTCGATAAGCGCGATGCAGCCATTTGGAATGCAGCGATTCATCGACTCGCCCGACACGCGCAGAAGAAACGAATTCGGATATGCGTTATAGATGTGGCCGGGTATGGGCATGGTTTCGTCGACGGGAATCATTTCGAGCGGAGCGCCAGCGGCAATTGAGCCATAAAAAGGAACTTGCACGACATCAACGCCTCTTACGCGTTTGATCGCCTTAAGGGCATAGCCGCATTCTTCGCTGAACACGTCGTCGTGGGAAAGCTCGGGGAACGCGTCGAAGAGTTCGCTGAAATTCGCCTTGCGGGGAATGCTCTTGCCGTCTTCCCATGCAGAAATGGATGTCTGGGAAACTCCAAGAACGTTGCCCAGCCCTTCTTGCGAAAAGCCCTTGTGCGCGCGAAACGCCTGAATGTTTCGCCCAATGAAATTTTCCATAGACTCCCCTTCTCAACAGCGAATAAAAGTCTAACAGGTTGGATATTGGGCATAATTGACATGAGGAGATTACCAGTTAAACTGGTAACTACTTATGCTTTGAAACGCGAATGGAGATGGGGCATGAAAAGCTGGATGCAGCAAGCCCGCGAAAAAGCGGGGCTCACACCCGCCGAATGCGCCAAGGCGCTCCTTCTGTCTGAGGCAGACTATCTCACAAGGGAAAACAATCCTGGCATGCTTACAATCGACGAGCTTGTAGCGATCAGTTTTGATCTGACCGAAGACAGCCGTCGCATTATTGTCGAGGGCGTGCGCAGCGCGATTCTCTAAGGCCCTCCACCGCTTTCCTTGAAGCAATGCGCATCGACGATCATTTCGTACCACAATCATGGGCAATTGACCGCTAAAAGAGCCCCAAAACAGGCACCTGAACTGCAGGTTTAGAGGAAGTGGAGTATACTTTTCCTCAGTTGGAGGGCCACAAGGCCCCGTGGCCACAAAATGTGGAGGTGCGCAATGTCGAACAAACACGAATTCAAAACGATTGTTGTCCCTTATGATGGTTCCGACCAGGCGAAACATGCCTTTTCAATGGCCTGCGACCTTATCGGCGACGACCCCGACGCAAAGCTCATGATTCTGCATGTCGTGCCTTCAGGCATGGTCGGCACGATAGACAATGCCGAAGGCAATACCATCGACGGCGTGCCGTGGGGCCTGCTCGATTACGAAACCTACAAAGATGTGGTGAACGCCGCGCTCGATCGCGTGAAGAAGGAAGTCCTCGACAGCCTTGGCGACAGCGTCAACGACACGCGCATCACCGTCGAAGCAATCGCCGACACCTCGCCCGCAGAAGCGATTGCGAAATACGCGGCAACGCACGGCGCCGACCTTATCGTCATGGGGCGTCGCGGCCTCGGAGCCCTGCGCGGCATGCTCGGCTCGGTAAGCTACGGTGTGCTCCACAGCGCCGAAATGTCCGTGCTCACCGTGAAGTAGACGAACCTGTTTTAGCAAGGGTTGCAGCACGCCCAAAATATAAGGCTGGACACCGCAGGGTGCCCAGCCTTTTCATTGAAGAAAGCTCGAAACGAAAAGCGCCCGAAAGCACGTTTCCGCGCATTCGGGCGTCCGTTCTTCCAGTGTTGCGAAATCAGAATGGCTACGACGCAACGGCAGCATTCCTCGCGGCGACCTCGGCGGCATTGTCGGCAATGGTGCCATCATTCATTTCCATCGCTTGAGCGACCTTACCAGCCGTCGTCGATGCGGCATCGGCGGCCTCGGACGCAGGCACGAAGGACAACTTCTTCGCAACCTCGGCGATACCCGACGCCTTCACGACGGCTTTAAATGGCTCCGGCGCCTCGAAAATCGAACCGTCGGCGTTGATCGGAGCAATAATCTCGACTTCATAGGTGCCTGGATCGATTTGCACGCGCGTCGACGCGTTCAACGTAAGAGCGGTGCAGAATTCCACCTGATCGCCCGCGTCACTCGTGCCAGAAATGTGGGCTATGGCAGGAGACGCCGTCTCGGCGTCGTAGCCTTCGGCGGAAATGCGCATGCCAAGCGTGCCCTTTTCAGCGGCAGCCTGCTGTTCGGCGGTAGGCTGCTCGTTCTCGATAGCCTGCATGGTATCGTTCGACGAGGAATCGTGCGGCTTCCCGGCATCGCGCGGCATAAGAACGAAAATAATCGCGGCAACGAGCACCACAGCGATAAGGCAACCGACAATGACGGCCGCTTTTTTCTTCGCAGGTGTATCAACTTGCTCGCGCACTTCAGCAGAAGCCTCATTGGATTCGTTGGTGTCTTCGATGTGCCTATCTTCAGCCATTGCATGCCTGCCTATTCATTGCCCAGGCAGAAACGCGTCGCGCTCACGCTTTTCCGAGCTAACGCCTTCCTGCAAAACTCGGTTATTGTACGTCCGCATCGCGGAGCGCGCTTCACTCTTCAAGATTCGCCACATGGTTCTCATCGCTCACGCGCACTCCTACGTCACGCAACGCAGCCGCAGCAATGCCCCATCCCTCGCGAAGCGTTCCAGAGAATGTGCCATCGAATATTTCGCCGCTCCCGCATGAGGGGCTCTTCGATTTCAGGATCGCCACCCGCGCACCGCTCGTTTGAGCCTTTTCAACAGCAAGGCGCGCACCCGCTTGGTAGAGCGCGGTGCAATCGACGCCATGGACGGAAATCGCACGTACGCCCTCGGCGGTTTCGAATAACTCACACGGAGGATGAGGAACCTGCAAGCCGCCTTCAACCTCGGGGCACAAAGGAACCAATTCATGACCAGCATCGGCAAGATCGCACACCTCCCCGCAAGGCTTCGAGCCGCCATCGTAGCGGCATGAATGCCCGAGCAAACACGCGCTCACAAGAATCTTCATTGACGCCAACCTCTCGAGAAATGTGGGGCCGAGTACAATGCCACCGCTATACACAAAGCAATCTTAACGCAGCGCCGCGAAACGGGGGCTCCACCGCGACGCAGAATACAAGCTTTCCCATGCACGGAAAACGAAGGTGCGAGAAGAAAAGAATTCACAGGCAAACGCGCCCTTACGTCAAGCTGACGGGCTGGTTGATTTTCATTGTTAGCCGGACACTTGCGGCGCAAATAGGGTTTTCGCAGTTAGCAGGACGGGCGCTCGCGCG
>CAKUIK010000059.1 GCA_934661005.1 uncultured Slackia sp. | reverse complement strand
ATATGGGAATCCGCCAACAAGATGCGCTCGAAAATTGAGGCAAACGAATACAAGGATTACATCCTGGGCTTCATTTTCTACAAGTTCCTTTCCGAGACCGAAGTTGCTCGCCTGAAGGCGCGCGACTTTGCCGAGGAGGATTTGCCGAGCCTCGTGGAAGACGACGAGGAAACGGTTGATTTCGTCAAGGGCGAATGTGGCTACTTTATCGCTTACGAGAACCTTTTTTCCACCTGGGTGGCCAAGGGTGCCGACTTCGATATTTCAGATGTACGTGTTGCCCTTTCGGCCTTTAGCCGCAATATCGATCCAGCTCGCAAGCGTGTTTTCGACGGCATTTTCGAAACGTTGCAGACGGGCCTCTCCAAGCTCGGCACTGACGCGCGTAGCCAGTCAAAAGCCGCTCGTGATCTCATCTATCTCATCAAAGATATTCCGATGGATGGCCGCCAGGACTATGACGTGCTCGGTTTCATCTACGAGTACCTCATCAGCAACTTTGCTGCCAACGCGGGCAAGAAAGCCGGCGAGTTCTACACCCCGCACGAGGTGTCTATGCTCATGAGCGAGATAGTCTCGTGGCATCTGGCGGGACGCGAGAATATCACTATCTACGACCCTACGAGCGGTTCGGGCTCACTGCTTATCAATATCGGCAAGGCTGTGGCGCGACGCAACGGCGACCCAGACTCCATCAAATACTATGCGCAGGAGCTTAAGGAAAACACGTACAACCTCACGCGTATGAATCTGG
The DNA here is from genome assembly GCA_934661005.1 of uncultured Slackia sp. Lineage (GTDB taxonomy): Bacteria > Actinomycetota > Coriobacteriia > Coriobacteriales > Eggerthellaceae > Slackia. Next base: position 9,204 of record CAKUIK010000059.1, on the reverse strand, counting down.
TTATGCGCGGAATACTCCCCGACAACATTGTGGCGCGTAATGGCGACACGCTTGAAGATGACTGGCCCTGGTTCGACACCGTTGAGAACAAGGATGAAACCTACGATCCGCTGTTCGTCGATGCCGTGGTGTCGAACCCACCTTACTCTCAGAACTGGGATTCGGAAGACAAGGAGCTCGACCCGCGCTTCAAGTTTGGCGTTGCCCCCAAATCCAAGGCCGATTATGCCTTCCTTTTGCATGATTTGTACCACTTGCGCCCCGACGGCATTATGTGCATCGTTTTGCCCCATGGCGTGCTGTTCCGCGGCGGCGAGGAAGGCACCATTCGCAAAAATCTGGTGGAGAATCGCCATATCCAGGCCATCATCGGTCTTCCTGCCAACATCTTCTTCGGTACCGGCATTCCAACCATCGTCATGGTGCTTCGCAAGCAGCGCGAGAGCAGCGACGTGCTGGTTGTGGACGCGTCGAAGCACTTTGTGAAAGAAGGCAAAAACAACAAGCTGCGTGCGAGCGACATCCGCCGCATCGTGGACGCGGTTACGACCGGGGCGACCGTTGATAAGTTCAGCCGCCTGGTGACCATCGACGAGATACGCGCCAACGATTACAACCTCAATATTCCGCGTTATGTGGATTCGTCCGAGGCCGCGGAGAGCTGGGATGTGTACGCCACCATGTTCGGTGGAGTTCCGAAGGCCGAGGTCGACGCTCTCGACCGCTACTGGAAGGTGTGGCCGAGCCTGAAGGGCCAGCTTTATGGCGATAGCGGCGGGTCGTGCTTCACGGCTGTGGCGAACGACGTGGTGGCAACGGTGAAGGCCAATGCCGACGTTGTTTCTTTCCTGGCCGACTATCGATATGCGTTGGCTCATCTGCCCGAAGAGCTGCGGAAGAGGCTGGTGGACGGCGCGTCGCAGGTCGACGCCGTGGCCGAAGAAGAGCATATTGCAGCGCAGCTTCGTGATGCCCTTTCTGGTATTGCGCTTGTTGATGGCTACGATGCCTATCAGGCTCTCGATGATGCGTGGACAGGCATTTCCGGCGACCTCGAGGTTATTCAAACCGAGGGCAAGGAAGCCGTACGAAAAGTCGATCCGAATATGGTGGTCAAGAAGAAGGGCGGCAAAGACGTCGAGGTGCAGGATGGCTGGACGGGCCGTATTTTGCCGTTTTCGCTTGTCCAAGAGCAGCTGCTTGCCGATGATGTCAAGGAAATCGCTGCGTGCGATTCCCGTTTGAATGAAATAGCTCAAGAGCTCGACGAGATTCTCGAGAATCTTGATGAGGAGGAGAAAAGCTCGAGCGATGTTTTTGACAATGACGGCGCGCTTGTGGCGGCGTCCCTCAAGAAAGCCGTGAAGAGCATCGGCAAACATCCGAGTGGCGACTTCGAGGAAGGGCTCGTGCGTGCTCAGGCTCTGCTTGATGAGGAGAAAGACCTCAAAAAGGCAAGCAAGGAGGCGCTTGCCGCGCTCGAAGAGAAGACCAAAAAGGTTATAGAGGGCCTAACCGATGCTCAGTGCGACGAATTGCTGGCTGCGAAGTGGATAGAGCCGCTGCAATCCGATTTGCTCGAACTGCCCAGTATCGTTGTCAGCGATTTCGTCGCGAAGATTGTGGCGTTGAATGCGAAGTATGCGACAACCTATTCGGACGTGTGCAACCAGATTAACGAGGCGGAAAACGAGTTGGCGGCAATGTTAGGCCAGCTCACGGGCAATGAATACGATATGGCGGGCATTGCTGAGCTGCGGAAACTGTTGGGAGGTGAATAATATGACGGAAAAAGCCAATGTGCCCGAGATTCGCTTCGCCGGTTTTACGGACCCTTGGGAACAGCGTAAGTTGGGGGAAATTATCCAGTTGGGCGGCTCGGGAGGAACGCCCTCAGCAACCAACCCAAATTACTACGGGGGAGAAATACCTTTTCTCGGTATTGCCGACATTGAGGGAAGGGATATTGCGCATACGGCCAAAACGCTCACCGAAGAAGGCTTGCGCAATAGCGCGGCATGGATTGTTCCGGCCGGCGCAGTAAGCCTTGCGATGTATGCAAGCGTCGGAAAAGTAGGCATTATCAGGCAAGATACTGCCACTAGCCAGGCTTTCTATAACATGGTTTTCGAAGACGTCGCCATTAGAGACTTTGTATTCACGAGACTCGAAAAAGCGGATGCAGGATTCGAATGGGAACCTTTTATTTCGACAGGGACGCAGCGAAATCTAAATGCCGATAAGGTTAAAGCATTTGCTATAGCAGTCCCCGGCAGCCGTGAAGCAGCCAAGATAGGTCGTTACTTCGCGAACCTCGATTCCCTCATCACCCTTCATCAGCGTAAGTATGACAAGCTCGTTCAGCTGAAGAAATCGATGCTTGATAAGATGTTCCCCAAGCCGGGTGAAACCGAGCCCGAAATCCGTTTTGCCGGTTTTACGGACCCTTGGGAACAGCGTAAGTTCTCGGATATGTATGTGGTCAACAATGAGCGAAACGCCAATTGTGAGCTTGGGTACGATAGGACACTTTCCATTGCGACGATGACTTTCAATGGCGGAAACGGCGCAGCCGACGATTCGCTAAGCAATTACAAAGTCATTCGAGTTGGAGATATCGCCTTTGAGGGCCATACCAACAAAACGCACGCCTATGGACGCTTTGTTCTCAATGACGCAGGTGACGGGCTTATGTCGCCGCGATTTTCATGTTTGAGGCCCATCGTCGAGCAGCGTTATAGCTTCTGGAAATACTATATTCCGCGCGAAGAGTCGATGAGACCCATCCTCGTAAACGCTACAAAAAGCGGAACCATGATGAACGAATTGGTTCCTGACGATCTCATGCACGAATCTATTTTGGTTCCGTGTCTAGCTGAGCAAGAGGTTATCGGGAACAGCCTCTCGCAGTTAGACTACCTCATCGCCCTTCATCAGCGTGAGCCTGGGTTTACTGATACGGGTTATATGAGGGTGGAAAGGGCCCTCATGACGATGTCGATGTCCTTGTTTTCAAGCTCTTGGATCACATGAAGGTAGGTTTCCTGGGTGGTGGTCATGCTTGCGTGGCCGAGCCTTCTCGATACGCTTGCAATGGATACGCCGGCAAACAAGAGAAGCGATGCATGCGTGTGTCGCAGCCCATGGACAGATATAACAGGTACGCCGACGTTTTTGCAGTGGCGCGCCAAAACGCTGTTCGCCGTCGAGTTGTACACCTTGCCTTTAACGAATATTGGCTCGGTCGGAGGGAGATTCCTTAATAGGCCGGAAAGCTGCATGATTAGTTGCCAGTCGAGCTGGACCTTCCGAACCGACGAGGCGTTTTTCGTGGGAACGAAGCCGCCGCCATTCTTGTAATCCCAGGTTTTGCTTACGGAAAGTGTTTGATGGGCGAAGTCGAAATCCTCGGGAGTAAGCCCCAGCGCTTCAGAGAAGCGAAGGCCTGTTTTGGCGACGATGAGAATAAGCCAGTCCCAACTTGGTTCGCTCGTCGACAGGTCAAGATCACCAAGCATGGCATGGAGCTCAAACTGGTTGAGGTACTTGATTTTCTTTGCCCGCGGCGACTTGCCTTTGATGATCGCCTTTCGCGTGGGGTCGCGCGGTATGAGCCCCTCATCAACGGCATCGAGGATCGCACCTTTCAGCTGGTGGTGAAAATCCATGGTCGTTTGCCGCTCGTGGTGCTCAGCATAGCCATTGATGAGCTGCTGATATGAAGTCCGGTCCAGGTCTTTGATTTTGAGGTTAGGAATAAGCCTGGTGAGCCAAGATTGGGTGAGCCGATATTTCCCCATCGTGACTTCACGGATGGCTCCCTCTTTATAGACGCTGACCCATTGCGAGTAGTAATCGCAAAAGAGGGAATCTTCGGTAATAGCGATGAGCATTATTTGTCTCCTTCATCATGCGTGGTGGCTCACGCTGATGAAGGATGATGATGCCGCTTATTCGTCGATGTCGAAGCCTCCTTCTAAGATAAACCTCTTAAGAAGTGCTGCAGCGCGGGTATTCACCTTGAACAGCGGTAGGCTCTTGCTTTCCTTCTGCTCGAAAAATGCTTTGGCACGCGTTTTGTCTACCGAGTCTTTCAGATTGTCGAAGCGCCCAAACTCGTTAATGTTCGCCTCCGTCAAGTCGAGCGCGGTCATGGCGGTAAGAAGCTCGCCGTTTATGCCGAGGGCCTCGACGACGCGTTCGACCTGTGCGTTTTTGGCTTTGTGGGCGTAAGACGTAATGTAATCCCTCAGCGTCATGCCTTCTTTAAGGACGGCGTCGCCTCGCTCTACGTCGTGCAGGAATAGCTCGGCGAAACGTTGGTCATCTTGGCTCAAGGAAGCGAACGACCGATGAAGCTCCTCGCGCGCGGCGGCGAGGCCTTCGTCATCCTGTTCTAAGCATTTCAACCACTTCTCGAAATTCGAGTTCATGTAGTCGCTGTCTATGAGCCCCGTGTCGATTTCCGTGATGTGGCCATCGAGCTCGTAGGGTGCGTCGGGGGCGCTGCCCGAGGTGTCGCCGCTGCTGGCGAAGAGCTCTTTGTAGCGCTGCACGAGGGTGAGATAGGTTCGCTCATCGATGAGAGGCTGAACGAAGATGGACTCGCTGCGTTGCTCGCCTTCTTTGGGTTCCTTTTTGAATTCGTAGGTGTCTTGCTCCCAAGTAAAGCCCTGCACCTTCGCGGCTTCAAGGAATTCATTGAGTTCGACAAATTCCTTCGCGAATTTGCGCCTGGCTTCTTGCGATTCGGGGAGTTTGGAGAGGTCGCTAACGTGCGCGGCGTCGAAGACCATGAGTATCTCCTGCAGGCGCGCGTCCATTAATGCGATGTTGTCCGGGAGCTTCTGCGCGAACATATCGAGTGGGCGGTCGCCCGAATACAGTTTTACGGCCGCTTCAATATAACCCTGCATTGTGTGGGGGCGTCGATAGTAACGAATGGTTCCGAAGGGTTTGTCGGGGCCGAACAAGCGGTTTGTGCGACTGAATGCCTGGATGATGTCCTCGTATTTGACCATCTTATCGAGGTAGAGCGTGTTGAGCCATTTGGAGTCGAAGCCCGTGAGCATCTGCTTCACCACGATGAGCAGGTCAATGCGGGAATCGCGGTTGGAGTCGACGTTGACATAGGGCTTCTTGTGAGACAGACGCGCCGAGATGTCCTTTTTCATGTCGGGCCACGTGGGAATGGTGAATTCCTGGCCATAGGCCTTGTTGTAGTCTTCTATGAGCTCAACCAGAGCGTCTTCTTTCACCGTGGAGCCCGCGTTGTTGTCGACGTTCGGGTCGAAAAGGGCGGTCACTTTCATCTGGGGCGCACGTTCCTTGAAGGCTCGGTAATAGTCGATTGCCTCGGGGATGGAGTTTGTTGCCAAAATTGCGTGGAACTTGTTGCCATGGGAGAGCACCGGGAAGCGACGCAGGATATCCTCGACGACCTTTTCGTGGTGTGGGGTATTGGGCCAGTACTGGGCGTCGGTGAGAAGGCCTTCGATTCCTTCGATGTGATTGCCGGCGCCGTCGACCGTCGATGCCATGGGGACCTTCGTCGTGTCCATGTAGTGGTAGAAGGTTTTGCTCTTTTCCTCGTCAGAGATAGCCTCACCTACGGTTGCGGCTTTCGCTTTCTCAAGGGCCACCGCCTCGCGCACGTCGTGGTCGTCAAACGTCGTTACCATGTAGGGGTCAAAGCCCAGCACATTGCCGTCGCGAATACCGTCGGCGATGCTGTATCGGTGCAGGCATTCGCCGAATACCATGGCTGTTGTGGATCCCTTTTTCTGGTTCTCGTCAAGAATCGGCGTTCCAGTAAAGCCGAAGAACAGCGCATTGGGGAATGCCTGACGTATGTCCTGGAGCATGTCGCCGAAGGTTGAACGGTGGCACTCGTCGATGACGAATACGATGCGCTTGGCTGCGAAGCGATCGAGCTCCGCTTGGGTAATTCCGCCCTCGCCGGCCTTCACGTTGCTCATTTTCTGGATGGAAGTGACGATAAGGCAATTCTTGGGGTCATCGCTGGCGAGCTTTGACTTGAGGACCTGCGTGTTCTCGGTGCCTTGCACGTTGTCGGCGTCGTCGGCGAAGGCGCGATATTCGGAAAGCGATTGCGTGCCGAGTTCGATGCGATCCATGAGGAATACGACCTTGTCGGCATCGTGGGAATCGGCGATGAGCTGGGCCGATTTGAAGCTGGTCATGGTTTTCCCTGACCCGGTGGTGTGCCAGACGTAACCGCCGGGGCGACCGGGCGTGCTGTCGCGTCGTGGCTCGTCCCACTTGCACCTGCGAACCTTGTCCGAGATGGCTGCGGCTGCGTAGTACTGATAGCTTCGCATGACTTTAAGGCAGCCGTCTGAGCTGTCTGCTACGGTGTAAAAGCCTATGAGCTGGTGCGCCATGGGAATGGAAAGCAGCGTTGAGGTGAAACGTTTCCATTCGTCGGTGCCAGGCTTGTCGCCTGCGCAAACAGGTTCGTTGTTGAAGTCTTCCCAGTGGAAGAAGAAATTAGGGTTGAACGCGCCTGCGCCGGGGTTGGCGAAGTATCGCGCCTCGTCGGGCGTCATTCCCACGAAGATTTGCACGAGGCGGAAAAGTCCTGTGAACACGCCCTCGTGGGCATACTTTTCAATCTGGCCGGTGGCTTGGCTTACGGGCACGTTGCTGCGTTTGAGCTCGATATGGATAACCGGCATGCCGTTGATAAGCAGGCATAAATCGCCGCGGCGATCGTTGAGGATTTTGCTCTTAGCAGGGTAGATTGGCTGTTGGGCTATTTGGTAGCGGCTTTGACCGGCAGCGATTTCCTGGCGGTCGTAGATTTTCAGGCTGACTTCCTTGCCCAGATGGAGGGTGTCGTCGGGATTGTCGCGCGTGATAGCGACGGTTTTGCCGTTGATAAACCCGTTGAGTGCCAATGGCGTTTTGAGTGTTTCGATTTGCTCGATGACCTGCGCCATCTCGCTCCGCGTGAGCGGGCAACCGTTCAGGCGGTCTATACCGGCGTTGTTGTTGAATAGGATTTTCGCCCAGTTATCGATGAGGTCTTGTTCGGTGGGGTAGCGAAGGACGCCTTCTGCATCGTCCCATCCGTGCTGCTTCAATACGGTAATAACTGCCTCTTCGAAGGCGGACTCTTTATCGAAGACCATTGCGAAACCTATCTACGAAACTATGAGAATCTCAGTGGGTAGCTGTTCGCAATCATTATAGGCTACGTCTGCGATTGCCTGGGAATGGGGTAGGGGTTCAGGTGCTTTAGAGCAAAAGCGGGTGCTGCTTTCTGGGATGATTTATGTGCTGCGTGCATATTGGCTTTGAACGTAACAGCAGCAATCTTCATAGTGAACGGGGACTCAAATACAGGCTATGAATGCGAAAAAAGTGCAACAGTTTGTTGCACAAATTCCTTGGGGTCGTGCACAGGTTTCGCCTTCGTGGGAAGGTGGCATCATCTCGTAATCGGCGATACGGACTTCAATATCGATTTGCTCTTTACGTCATCGTTGGGCTGAAGAATGAAGAATTAAAACCCAATTCGCCTAGGATTCTGCGAATAGCTCTCCTCGATTCGCCCAGCTGTAAGCTTGTAAGATTCGTCGGAATCGCACGAAAAAGCGTTTTCGAGTGGTTATACTACGTAGCGATGGGCCCGGGATGACCGCTGATTCAAGTCACCGGGCCTGAATTTGTATCTATGGGAGCTCTTGCTTGCTGTGCGCGTCGAGCTTCCGGTAGATATTGCGCTGGTGGGTGATGGCCGTTCCTTCCGTTATCGCCATTTTTCTGAGCACGCGCATTCGGCGGTGCGCTATCGACAAGCTCGAATGGTTGCATAGGATCTTGCCGCGAAGTTTCTTGGAGCTGCCGAAGTACTCTCCTATTCCCCAAAATTGCGAAATTACTCTTTTTGGGAATTATGCTTCTGTTGGCCGGGTGACTGGTAATCAAATCCAGCAGTCGGACATAATCGACGTTGCAGCGTTTTGGAGCAGTGTCGATCTAACTGGTAATCAAACGGCTGAACGAGGAGGAGTGCCCAAAAGATGCTCGAGTTTAAGAAGATCGAAGATGACGGCAATGCCGCGACGTTCGAATACTATCCCGAGGGCAAGGGGGAGCCGGGTACTGTGGCCATCGACCGCGGCGCCGGCGCCGTTTCCGTTCTGTCCGTATCGCCGAACGATAGGCATGAGCGCTACGCGGAGCACATGTTCGCAGAAGCTCGCCGTATGCTGCGTGATGGCAGCGTGCAGGACGGCGGCGCCGTCTTCTGGTACTAGCCAAACACGCAACCGCATGGTTTTGGGGCAGTATCGATCTAGCTGGCAATTAAACGAGCCGGCAAATCATGACTGCCATGTTCTGTGGTGGTGTTTCTTCAATCGCCTCAGTTGGTACGGCCTTGCTCTCGCTCGCGTTCAACGTCTTGCGCCGCTTCTCCGCTGCGTTCTTCACTTTGTTGAATGCCTTCGCGTAAAGGCTCTCGGCCACTGTCTCGGCGGCCTTGCTCTTCGACTCGTTTATGACCTGCGAAAATTCGAGGTGCGACTGCTTCCTGTTGTGCGTCGCGTGCGCGCCGATGCCGATCGCCTCGGTTGTCCTCCTCGTTTTCTTTCGTTCTCCATGAATCGATTACGTCTCCGGGGTCGCGGCAAAGAAAAAGCCTCGCATTGTTGCGGGGCTTGTGGCACGCCGACGGGAATCGGCTTTCTGATTATGCCATTGCGGATTATGGCCTTCCGGCTTTCGGGGCGTCTTCGAGCCGCGCTTCAACGGAAGCCCTGGACGCCATGCGGCGGTTTCCTTCCTTCCAGGAATCAAGCAGCCCGGCATTCGCGAGCTGCGTGACGCGGGCGGTGCTCACGCCAAGCTCTCGCGCGGCATCCGCCGCCGTCATGGCTGGGATGTTCGACAGCTCGCGGGACACGGCGAGCGCGATGACCATCCCGCCGTGCTGCGGCTCATGGCCTGATTCGACTGGGGGAAACTCGCGCCCATTCATCAGGCAATCGTCGACCATGCAGGTGAGCCAATCGGCTGCGCCCTCGCCAGCGTCTTCCAAGTTGTCGCCGAATGTGGCACCGCCCCAGCCGTTCAGGCACAAGGCCGCAACGGAACCTTCTCCGTCATCGTGGAATTCGAATTCGCAGATATAGAACATGTCCGTGCCTCTCTTTCGTGCCATGCGGGGCCCTGCCT
>CAKUIK010000058.1 GCA_934661005.1 uncultured Slackia sp. | reverse complement strand
CGTTTATTCCAGTGGGGTGGGGCGCGCCCGAGACGGCTCGGAAACGCGCCTCCGCATATCCCAGGCATATCCTAAGTGACCGTAAAAAGTCGGGAATCTCGTAATCGTCGTAATCAAAACCGCAGGTGGCGTAACTATTGACGCGCCTCGGAGCCGTCTGCTAGAATAACCAAGCTCATTTTGCCAGTGTGGCGCAACGGTAGCGCAACTGATTTGTAATCAGTCGGTTGCAGGTTCGATTCCTGTCACTGGCTCCATGATCAACCAAAGGCCGACGTACAGTCGGCCTTTTTTGTGGATGATGCGCGGCGTTGCGAACGGCGCCTGAAGTTTTGGCTGCCTGCCTAGTCCGCAAACCGAACCTTGCTTTCCAATCAATTCGTTTGGTCGGAATACTGCTTGCCGGTTTCGAGCGCGGTTGTGGCTCGTGTTCGTTTCGTGCAATTGCGGTGTGGAGGATGAATGGCTATGCATAAACGGTATTTCTTCTTCGATATAGATGGCACTTTGGCCGCTGGTCCCATTATGGGCCGTTATATTCCCGGATCGACGAAGCGGGCGCTTGAGATGCTCCGTGCCGATGGGCATTTCCTTGCCATTTGCACGGGTCGCTCGCATGCGATGGGCGAGGGATTCATGCGCGAACTCGGATTCTGCAATATGGTGGCCGATGGGGGCAATAGCCTTACCATCGACGGCGAATTTTTGGGTGTGAAACCGCTTGATGCGCAGGCGTGCATCGACGTAATCGATGAGTGCGAGCGCCTTGGCGTCGTTTGGGCGGTTTCGTTTGATGACTCGCGCCGACGTTGGACCCGTTGCGCTCATTATGACGAACTCGTGCATGATTCGTATATGGAAACGGTTGTGGTGCCCGACCTTGATTATCGTGCTATTGGGGGCTTCCATAAGGTGTATGTGCTTTGTTCTCCTGAGGAAGAGGAACGCATCGCATCTCTTGCTAAGGTGCCTACGGCCCGCTTCAGCCCGTATGCCGTTTTCGTCGAGCCGGTCGACAAGGGCGAGGGTATTAAGCGATGCATGGCGCGCTTGGGCGCTCCCATAGAAGATGTTGTGGTGTTTGGCGACGGTAGCAACGATGTGTGCATGTTCTTGCCTGAATGGACAAGCGTCGCCATGGGCAATGCTATTGACGAACTGAAACAGCGCGCGAATTACGTGACCACCAATGTCGACGATGACGGCATTTGGAATGCGTGCGTGCATTATGGATTCATCGAGGCCTAGCGAACCTGCTGCACCCTGTTAAGCACTCGCAGCGTTAACAGGGTGTTTATTTCCTTGGAGCCTTCTTTGCACGGCCGGTAAGTCGCCATCGGTAGTTGGGGTTGTGCTTAAGAAAAATTCTGCGGCACATGAACGTAATGCCGAGCATGATGAGCGTCGTTGCCAAGCAGGTAATGAAGAAATCGGCGACGAATGCGTTGTTTTCGATCCAAGCGTAGATTGTTGCGAGCGCGAAGAGTATCGACAACGCGCCATTAAGTGCGATGAACGTTTTGATGACGGCCTCTTTAGCGCGTGCTGGCGTGTAGCGCCATGACATGAAGACGTAAATCACCACACCGATGATTGCGAGTATTGCGAGAAGCGGCAAAACGCGATAAAGGCGCGCTGCGAGCATTGCGGGCATGAAGCCCTCCTAACGTTGAATCCGCGCCTTGCGCGGAGTGTTCATGTATGCGCTCATCATATCGCATAGTCGAAGGAGCGAAGGGGTATACTGTCTTGAGCTTATTTATGCGACGTTTCCGATTCTTTAAGGAGAAAACCGCATGTCTCAGTACGATTATCTTATTGTAGGCGCAGGTCTTACGGGTGCCGTTTTTGCTCATGAGGCGAAAAAACTCGGCAAAAAATGCCTCGTTATTGACCGACGCAACCATATCGCTGGCAATATCTACACCGAAGAGGTCGAAGGCATCAACGTGCACCGTTACGGTGCGCACATCTTCCATACATCTTTGCGCGGCGTGTGGGACTACATGAACCAGTTCTGCGAGTTCAACAACTATGTGAACTCTCCCGTTGCCTATATCAATGGCGAAACGTATAACATGCCGTTCAATATGAACACGTTCAGCAAGCTTTGGGGCGTCTTCACCCCTGCAGAAGCTAAGGCAAAAATCGCCGAACAGGTTGCTGCCGAGAATATTGGCAAGCCCACCAACCTCGAAGAGCAGGCGCTCTCGCTTGTTGGTCGCGATATTTTCGAGAAGCTCGTGAAGGGCTACACCGAAAAGCAGTGGGGCCGCGATTGTAAAGATCTTCCTGCGAGCATCATCAAGCGCCTTCCATGTCGTTTCACATATGACAATAACTACTTCAACGACCGTTTCCAGGGTATTCCTATGGGCGGCTACACCAAAATGATTGAGCGTATGCTCGAAGGTGTCGAGGTTCGCTGTGGCGTTGAGTATAAAGAGCTTATCGCCGATCAGCCCGACATTGCCGAGCGCACGATCTACTGCGGCCCTATCGATGCGTTCTACGATTTCAAACTTGGCACGCTCGAGTACCGCAGCCTTCGCTTCGAGAGCGAAATTCTCGAGGAAGAAAACCATCAGGGCGTTGCGGTCGTGAACTATACGGCTCGCGAGGTTCCGTACACGCGCGTTATTGAGCATAAGCACTTTGAGTTTGGCATGCAGCCGAAAACCGTTGTGACGCGCGAATACCCCGCCGATTGGAAGCCGGGCGATGAGCCGTATTATCCCGTGAACGATGCCCGTAACGAGGCCCTGTATGCCGAGTACGAGAAACTCGCTGCGGAAGAGGGCGATGTGGTGTTTGCCGGCCGTTTGGGTGGCTACAAATATTACGATATGGATAAAGCCGTCGCCGCGGCATTTGATTTGGTGAAAAACGAGCTTGGCGTCGAAATCGCCAAGTAGCATTCGCCCAACCATAGAAGCTAAAAGGGGCCCGCAACGGTTGCGGGCCCCTTTGTTTTGACGTTGGGTAGCGATAACGATGGCGCGATTACTCGTTTTCTTTCGCCATGAATTTATAGACCTCGAGCTCCCATTGCTTGCGGTTGGCTTTCGCCACCGAGTCGAGGATGAGGCCCGCCGTCATGGACAGGCAGCCGCAGAACACGAGCCCCACGGCGAGCACCGTCGAGGGGATGCGCAGCACCACACCCGTCGCCACGAAGGCGGTAATCACGGGAATGCCCACGATGAGGCCCAGCACGACGAGGATGAGCGAGATCCAGCCGAAGAAGGCGAGCGGCTTGTATTCCTTGAACAGGCTCGCGATGGCCTTGAGCACCTTCGCGCCGTCGCCGAAGGTCGACAGCTTCGAGTAGCTGCCCTCGGGACGGTCGCGGTACTCGATGGGCACGTCGACGATGCGCCAGCGCTTGTCGACCGCGTGGATGGAGAGCTCGGTCTCGATCTGGAAGCCCTCGGAGAGCACGGGCATGGTCTTCACGAAGGCGCGGTTGAAGGCTCGGTAGCCCGTCATGACGTCGTCGAAGGCGAAGCCGTAGATGGCCTTGATCAGCCAGCGCACGAGGTCGTTGCCGAAGCCGTGGAACGCGCGGTCGTTCTCCTCGCCGTAGCTGCCGTTGGACAGGCGGTCGCCGACCGTCATGTCGGCCTCGCCGGCGGCGAGCGGCGCGATGAGGGCGCGGGCCGCCTCGGCGGGGTAGGTGTCGTCGCCGTCGACCATGATGTAGTAGTCGGCGTCGATGTCGCGGAACATCGAGCGCACGACGTTGCCCTTGCCCTGGCGCGGCTCGCGGCGCACGATAGCACCGTGCTCGGCCGCGATCTTCGCGGTGTCGTCCTTCGAGTTGTTGTCGTAGACGTAGATGGCCGCCTCGGGCAGCTCACGCTTGAAGTCGTCGACCACCTTCGCGATGGTCACGGCCTCGTTGTAGCACGGTATGAGAACCGCGATGCTCTCGCTCATCAAAGCCTCCGTTAGGGGAAATGCATTATGTTCAGAAAATGTAAGCCAGAAAATTATAGCCTCTAGGATAGGGGTATGCTTCGCCGTTTTCACATGCAAAGAATCGGCAAAAAGTTTTCGTTCAAGCTTATTCTATTGTTCGTTTATCAGGTAAATGAAGCTATCAACGGTGTACTCTCCCGAAATGCGTACTCGATTAAGGGCGGTAGTGTCGTCTCCAATGTAGCACCAATCATTTTTCGTGGTGAATGCGCAGTTTAGTCCAGCTTCCGAAACAGCCGCCTGGCCATCGGGGGTCGTGTCGCCGAACGGGTAGGCGAACGCTTGGCCGCTTCCAACGATTGCGGCGCTATCGCGAAGATCGGCGAGAATCTCGTCTTTCGTCATAGCGGAGATACGGCCTCCATGACCAACGGTTCCTCCAGGTTGGTGCATGGAAATGGAATGGCTCTCGAATTGCACATAGGGGCCAGCATATTTCGCAACCTTATTTGCGGCGGCGGTTTGATCGCTGCAAATCATGAAGGACGTCACGGGTATGCGGTATTTGCTTGAAAGCGCGTCGAGAAAGCCGAGCGTTCCGTCTTCACCATCGTCGAAAGTAAGTACGACGCTTTTGGCGGGAAGGGTATGTTTGCCCTCAACGAATGCTTGAACCTCGGGAAAAGAGGGGAAATAGAAACTGTTGTCGTTGAGATATTGCATGTGTTCTTCGAGTTTGGTGTCAAGAATCCAGTTGCCATTCAAATCGTTTGGTGGATTGCTTGCGTCATAAACGTAATGATACATGAGAACCGGAATGCCAGTCTTCATCGTGTCCATAGTATCGACAACATGAACGGTGCGTTCTGCCTTTGCCGTATGGCCTTCGAGGTCGCTTGCCTTATAGGTGATGGTGTAGTCGCCCGCGATATTTGAGTCTACGTTTCCGCTTGTTTCGATGGAGGGCGTTAATATCCCATGACTTGGCGATGCCGCATGTGCGCCGCCTTCAATGTAGCGTTCGCCGCGGAGCACGTAGGTATCGTCATCGCCATTAACACCGATGACGATATCGCCCGGGTTGTCAGGTTGGGAAGTCGCTTGCTTGTCTTTCGCGATCGCGTTCGGTTGTATTGCTTGCTGCTCGCTGGCGGAGGAGTTATTTTTGTTCGTCGCCTCATTCGCCGATGGGGCGAGCGCTTTGGCGATACCGAAGCAGAGCGCGCATGTGGCGATAATTGCGAGACATGACAATGCAATAGCTCGTACGCGTCTTTTGTTTTTGAGCTCACGTTCCCTTTGTGCATACCGATGGGAGCTGCGGCTATATTGCAGCTGATTTTCGGGGCGCCAATCAGATGGGACGCGCTCGGGCTTTTCGGTCTGTTCCGCATACGGCACTCTTGTGTATCGGCCGTGTTCCTGGTTTACGTTGCGCTCATCGTTGCTAAACGGCATTGCATTCCCTTCCCCTTATGCATATATGCCTGGTAGAACATTTTTCGCGAGCATGTGGCGCGGAAACTCTACTACTCCTCTTGTTCTCCCTTGGTGCTTGGAGGCATAGAGACGTTGCCCGAAGCCGCATTGAACTGCTCGTTGATGCGCTTTTTGCCCGTGGATGGGCGTGGGTTGTAATGATGTTGCAAAACGGGGCCCAACAGGTTCAGCTTGATAATGAAAAACGCCGAAACGCCAAGAGCGAGGCAGACGAACGGCAAACGCGCGAGCCCGTGCATTTCGGTAATAAAGAGTGCGGAAATGGAGAGGATGGCGGTCCATCCCCACATGATAAGAACGGTCGAGCGTTGGCTGTAGCCTTCCGAAAGCAGCCGATGGTGAATGTGGCCGCGGTCGGCCTGCATAACCGATTTGTGCTGGCGCTTTCGGCGAATGATGGCTGCTGCCGTGTCGATGACCGGAACGCCCGCGACAATGATGGGCATGAGCAAAGATACGAACAGGGTCGATTTCGTAGTCGCGAAAAGCGAGACGACGCCGAGCGACATGCCAAGCAGGATGGATCCCGAATCGCCCATAAAAATGCTTGCGGGGTGGAAGTTGTAACGCAAAAAACCAAGACAAACGCCGACGAGCGCCAATCCGAAGAACGCCGCTTCGGGTCGTACGGTAAGAATGGCGAAAACGACCATCGCGGCCGAGGAAATTGCCGTAATGCCTGCTGCCAAACCGTCCAAGCCGTCAATGAGATTGATGACGTTGCAGAATGCCACAAGATAAAACACTGTGATGGGGTAGGATAGCCAACCGAACATAAGCTGTTCGTGGCCAAACGGGTTCATCATGTCGGTGAGCAGAAGGCCTGATGCGGCCACTATCGTCGCCGCTATGACTTGACCCAGGAATTTATGCGTGGGACGCAAATCGAAGATGTCATCTGCCACGCCCACGAGAAACGCAAGCGTTATGCCCATGAATATTCCCGGGTATGAAATTTCGCGTGCGACAAATGAGTGAAGCGGGAAGTGCCAGTCGAAGAAAACGACCCCGACAAGAATGACTCCTAGGCCGCACAACAGCCCGCCGAACATCGCCACTCCGCCAAAACGCGCGGTGGGCTGCTTATTGACTCGGCGTTCACTTGGGTAGTCGACGGCGTCGATTTTAAACGCGAGGTGCTTTACGGGCGGAACAAGTGCCATGGTGGCAATGCACGCAACCGCTGCCACGATGGCATATTGCAACCAAGTCATGCACGCTCCTCGCTCGATCGAATGTGTAGGAATGCGAAGGGGTCGGCGACGCCCTTCTTAGTACCAAACGGATATTCTATAATACATATTCACGTAACTGCGCGTAATTATGCCGAAGAACATGCTCCTTGATGGTTCCTTCAATTATCGAAGAGGGGTTGTCGTGCTTCGAGAGGTGGAGATACATGGAAAACGTTGCCATTGTCGTGGTGACTTTCAAACGTCAGGAATTGCTGCGTAAACTATTCGATTCTTATTTGAACTCGACTGAGGCGCCATGGCGCATCGTTGTTGTTGATAACGAGAATTCTCAGGCGACCGCTGAAGTTGTGCGCGTTTTCGAAGACGAGGCCAACGATTTGTGGGGCAACGGTGGTGCTGATTCGCGTGGGGGCGAAAGCCGCGTTGTGTATTGTCCCCAGCCTGAAAACTTGGGTGGTTCTGGCGGGTTTTCAGCCGGCGTGAAGGCTGCCTATGAGCTTGGTGCCCAGTGGTTCTGGCTTATGGACGATGACGTCGCAATCGAACCGGAAGGGCTTGCGCGCCTTTCGAAATGGGCCGAACGCTACCAGGTTGTTCAAGGGTCGCGCTACGATTACGACGGCGGTCCTTTCTATTGGCAATACCATTTCAGCATATCGCTGGGCATTTACGACCCGTTCGCTCCGGCAGCTTTCAACTTCGAGGAGGAGCGCCCCATGAACGTCGCTTGCTTCGAGGGCGGTCTTTTCGCGCGCGAGGTTGTTGAGCGCATTGGCTTTCCCGATGATCGCTTTTTCTTGTACTGGGACGATGCGATGTATGGCTATCGGGCATCGAAGGTGTGCCAGCCCGTGGTCGTTCCCGATTTTGTCATGCGCCGCACGCGTGAAATGAAGAATTGGGACATAGCGGGCGTGCGTCAGCTTAATTCCACAAGCGATAACACGCGCTATTACATCATGCGCAATCGCGGTTACATGGCACGTTATTTCAAATATTATGGCGATTATCGCCGTTTCGCTTTCGGGCTGGGAACATTACTTACGTTTGCGAAAGAATTTGTGCGACTCATTATCGTCGATCGCGCCCATTTTGCTTCGGGAACGAAGCGACTGTTTGCCGGTTGGCGTGACTCTCGTAAAATCTTGCGCGATGCTTCGTGGCAACCCATGCCATCGCTCGTCGACGTGACGGGTGCGACGAAGGCCGAATGATGGCCACAGATTATTTGAGCGCGGCCGGCGGCGTCGTTCTCGACGCGCCGCCCGAGCATGAGTCGTTCGATGAGAAGATCGCCCGACTGAAAGAACAATTGAAAAGCGTTCCCACGTTGCCCGGCGTGTATTTATGGAAAGACGCTTCGGGCCAGGTGATTTACGTTGGCAAGGCGAAGCAGCTTCGTGCTCGCATGAAGCAATACGTCATGGGGCAAGATGAACGTGCCAAAATACCCATGATGCTCGAACAGGTGTCGACGTTTGAATACGTGGTGGTGAATAACGAGCACGAGTCGCTCGTGCTCGAGAAGAACCTCATCAATCAGTTCTCGCCGTTCTTCAACGCCGATTTCAAAGACGATAAAAGCTACCCGTTCATCGCAATCACCAAAAGCGATGCTTTCCCCGCTCTTAAATACACGCGCGAAAAGCACGTGGAGGGCACCCGCTATTTTGGGCCTTATACCGACAGTCGTGCCGCTCGCCAGCTTGTCGACATCGCGCGCAAGGTCGTTCCTATTTGCTCGTCGCGTTGCAACGAGTGGCGCCGCCTGAAGCGCAAACTCGACGCTGGTTCGCTCGATGCCTTTTTGTCGGAAGCGGGTACGCGACCGTGTTTCGACGCGAATGTTGGTCTTGGGCCCGGTGCGTGCTGCGGTCGCGTGACACCCGAAGAATACCGGCGCAACGTTGCGCGAATTGAGCGTTTCCTTGCGGGCAATCGCCGCGAATTCATCGACGAGCTCACCGAGGAAATGCACGATGCTGCCGGCGAGCTCGATTTCGAGCGTGCTGGTCGCATCAAGGCGCGCATCGATACGATCAATTCGCTTTCCGATAAGCAGCACGCCGTATCGACGCGCAATTTGAATGCCGATGTCATAGGCATAGCTCGTGAAGAGACGATTGCTGGCGTTCACGTGTTCATGGTGCGAGAGGGTCGTATCGTAAACGGAAACGAGTTCGTTCTCGACCGTGGCCGAGATGTTCCCGATGAAGACCTGCTGCACACATTTCTTCTTCGCTATTACGATGCCACGACGTCTATCCCTCACGAGGTGATTGTCGAGCGCGAGCTAGAAGATGCGTGCGCTATGGAAGATTGGCTCTCGGGCAAGCTCGATTCGTCGCACGGGGCGAAGGTTCACTTCACTGTTCCCCAGCGTGGCGAGAAGCGTGATTTGCTTGAAATGGCCTGCAAAAATGCGCAGCATACCCTTATGCGCTACAAGGTGCGCACCAATTACGAGGACAAACGCATCAATGACGCCCTTCTGCAGCTCGAAAGCGCGCTTGCCATGGATGTTGCGCCCATGCGCATTGAATGCTTCGACATTTCAACCATCCATGGGTCCTATACCGTTGCTTCGATGGTGGTATTCACGGGTGGCAGGCCCGACAAAAACCAATACCGAAGGTTTAAGATTAAAACCCCGCTTGACGAAGCTAACGACTTTCTGTCGATGCAAGAGGTTATGCAGCGTCGCTATTGCCCGGAGCGTATGGCCGATGAACGCTTCGGATCGAAGCCCGATTTGATTATTCTCGACGGCGGTTTGCCTCAGCTCAACGCCGTGCTCAAGATGTTTGACGAAATGGGCATTCACGATATTGCGCTGGCTGGTTTGGCCAAGCGAGACGAGGAATTGTTCGTTCCTTGGCAGGAAAGCGGTCCGGTGGTGCTGCCGAGCGGATCGGCGTCGCTGTATTTGGTGAAGCAGGTGCGCGATGAGGCCCATCGGTTTGCCATCACGTTCCACCGCGAGCTACGTGGTAAGGGCATGACGAAATCGATTCTCGACGACGTGGTCGGACTGGGGCCCGTTCGAAAGAAGGCGCTGCTTGCGGCAGCGGGCGGCTTTCGCAAACTGCGAGACATGGATGCTGAAGAGGTCGTCGGCCTTGGCGCTGTGCCCGAAGAGGTCGCTCGCGAAGTGGCCGTCGTGCTCGCGCAGTATAATGGCGAGCGTGAAAAGGCTGAGGTGATGGGCGATGGAATTGCGCCCGCACGTTTTGATGAAGCTGCTAAAGACGAAAACGAAGGCGTGCCCGAGTGGGCCCGAGGCGAGTAGCGTGATGAGGGGAGAACGTATCTATGGACGAGCGCGCAATGGGCAAGAGTCCGAATGATCTGGTCATAATTACGGGCATGAGCGGCGCTGGCCGTACGGAAGCGATGCATGCTTTCGAGGACTTGGGGTATTTCTGCATCGACAATCTGCCTGCGAGTCTTCTTGGCCAGTTGCTTGTTGTGACTTCCGATGGGAGCGATGGCCTGTCGCGCAAGCTCGCGGTTGTGTGCGATGCGCGCAACAAAGATTATTTCGCCGACCTCGACGGCGAACTCGATGCGCTGAAACGCAAGGGCGTGCCCTTCCGCGTCATATTCCTCGATGCCGATGACGACAAGCTTGTGGCGCGCTACAAGGCGAGCCGCCGCCGCCATCCGTTGTGTGACGAGGGCATGACTATCGCCCAGGGCATTACCGCTGAGCGCGCGCTGCTGTTCCAGCTCCGCGTCATGGCGCAAGATGTGGTGAACACCACCGATATGCTTCCTATGCAGCTTCGCTCGAAAATTCGCGAATTGTTCGGCGATGGCGACGAGCGAGAAGGGCTTGCGGTCACCGTGTATTCGTTTGGCTTCAAGCACGGTGCGGCGCTCGATGCCGATATCGTTATCGACGTGCGCTTCCTTCCGAACCCCTACTACGATCCTGCGCTTAAATCGCTTACTGGCCTTGATGCTCCTGTGCGCGATTTTGTGATGTATCGTGACGAGACGGTCGAATTCATGGCTCATTGGAAGAGCTTGCTTGATTGCGTTATGCCTGGTTATGTGAAGGAGGGCAAGCAGCAGTTGGCTATTGCGGTGGGCTGCACGGGCGGCCAACACCGTAGCGTTGCGATTGCTGAAGCGACCGGAGACTATCTGCGCACGCGCGGCTATCGCGTAAGCGTGACGCATCGTGATTTGGCTCTTGCCGAATCGGTGCAAAATGAACTTTCAAGCGACTCGAAGGTGCGTGCGTGATGGGCACCCCATTTTCTTTGGACCCGTCGGCGACGGCGGCGTTTGCAAAACTCGAGCGTGATGTGGGTGCGCAGGCCCTTCACGATACCGCGGCGCCCGTGAAAGCGGTCGTGATTGGCGGTGGAACGGGGGCTCCTGTATCTATTCGCACGTTGCTTTCTCTTGAGGCTGACACTTCGGCCGTGGTCGCCATGGCAGATGACGGTGGATCGACGGGCATTTTGCGTGAGGAAGCGGGCGTGCTTCCTCCGGGCGATATTCGTAAGTGTCTCGTTGCGATGGCAGCCGACGAGGGCGATCCGCTCACGAGGGCGTTCAAGTATCGCTTCTCATTCGCCCGCAACCATACTCTGGGCAACCTCATGCTTTCGGCTCTTGAAGAATCAACGGGATCGTTCCCTGAGGCGATAAGCATTTGTTCGCGTTTATTGAACGCCAAGGGAAATGTCTATCCCTCAACGCTCGATAAAGTTCGCTTGTGCGCCGCCACATGGAACGGATGCAAGCTCGATGGCCAGGCGAAAGCGAGCCATTCCGACTCAACACTCTATCGCGCGTGGCTCGAGTCGGAAGCGCCCGTTCGCGCATATGAGCCTGCGCTCGATGCGATTCGCGAAGCCGACTTCATCGTGCTGGGCCCTGGCTCGCTGTTCACGTCGATCTTGCCGAATCTGCTGGTGCCAGGCGTGATTGATGCGATTCGCGAATCGAATGCGGCGACGCTTTTCGTGTGCTCGCTCGCTGATCAACAGGGTGAAACGCGCGGTATGACGGCGCTCGAGCATTATGAAGCGCTCTGCCGCCATGGCATGGAAGGCCTTGTCGACTATATGCTCGTGCATAGCGTCGACTCGCTTCATCCTGGCGACGGAGCATGCGCGAGCGTCGACCTCGATGTGCGACCGAATGCTGTTGGTGTGCATGGCGAAGAAATTCGGCCCGTACTCATCTCTTGCGATGACGCTGATGCGATTCAGGCTCGCGGCACGGTCGTCATGGTTCGCGACCTCGTTGACCCGAATCGACCAACATGGCACGATCCAATTGCTTTGCGCAATGCGTTCCGCACGGTTTTGCGTCTTTCTCGCACGCAGCCACGCTTTGCTCGCGACCGCGAGGTGGAGCGTCGCGCTGCCGACGTGGTGAAGGTGCGCACCGAGGGATAACCGAGGGGTAATTGTTTTCGCGGTTAACGTGGGCTCATCCGGGTAATCCGGGTGGGCCCACTTCATTTTTGATTGTTGGCCTCGAGCCGCGTTTTTTGCTGCAAGCTTTGCGGTATTGCTTCGAAGGCTTCGTTCTTTGCGTGCTTGGCTGTATGAGCTGGTAAATTGACGATTCATGCAGCGTCAAGGGCGCACTTTTCCATGAATTTGCGGTATACTGAGAGTTCGACTCGCTCATAAAGCCTAGAAAGCACCCATTCATGTCGTTTACCGCCGATGTCAAAGACGAACTCACGCGCGTTATTCCCACGTGCAGCCATTGCGACAAAGCAACGCTTGCTGCAATCGCGCGCATCGAAGGCACGCTGCTGTTTTCTGGCCCTGGGCGATACAAACTCGAAATCGCGACGGAAATCAGTTCGGTCGCGCGTCTTGTCATTCGTTCGTTGCATACGCTCTACAAGCTGAAAACCGAGCTTACGGTGCGACGCAGCGTGCTCCATAAAACCCCAAACTCCCTCATCACCGTTCCTTCGCAGCCGAATCTCGAGCCGGCTCTTCACGACTTGGGCATTCTTGCGAAAACGGGCATCGAGATGGGCATTCTTCCGCATTTGGTAGAGAAAACGTGCTGTGCCGCCGCATATTTGCGCGGCGCTTTTCTCGGTAGTGGGTTCATTGCCGAGCCCCGCGGTGATTTCCATTTTGAAATTACCGTTGAAAGCGAGGATTTGGCAAACGGGCTTGTGAAACTTATGGCCGATCGTGATATTAACGCGCGTGTGCTTCATCGGCGCAATTCCTACATCGTGTATCTCAAAAGCGGGGAGGCGATCTCGGAATTCCTGGCGTTCGTCGGGGCGCACCAATGCGCTCTCGCCATGGAAAACGAGCGTGTTCGCAAGAGCGTTCGAAACGAAATCAATCGCAAAGTGAACGCCGAGGTCGCCAACCAGGCGAAAAGCGCTGAGGCGGCTATTGATCAAATTGTGAGCATTCGTAAGCTTGCTGAAAGCGGCAAGATGGCGGAGCTTTCGCCAGGTTTGCAGGAATTCGTGAAGCTTCGTTTGCAGAATCCCGATGCAAGCCTTAAGGAACTTGGTCAGCGGGCGAATCCGCCGCTCTCGAAAAGCGCGGTATACCATCGAGTGCGGCGTTTGGAAGAGATGGCGAAAGGGCTGTAATAATCTTCCATGCGTG
>CAKUIK010000057.1 GCA_934661005.1 uncultured Slackia sp. | reverse complement strand
TGGATGAGCCCCATGCAGTACCGGATAAGCAAGGGACTAGCCGCTTAGGCTGGTCCAAGGAATTGTCCGCACCCCCCTGCGTTTGTGGTCAAAACTCGTGCCATCTGCAAAACTGAAGGCGGCTCCGGACGATCTGGGCCGCCTTTTCTGCGTACGAGCCTCTGTTAGCTACGATTTTCCCAGCAAATTGCCATGGGAAACTTTTGCAGAAGACGGTTCGCGGCGGGCCACTTTTCCAATAGCGGCGGTTTTGGCCAGTACATGCGGCCAGCCTGGTCAAAACTCACGCCATTGGAAAACGCTTCTGCTTGGTCTTGTTCTGGTTTCGTTTTCAGCCTCGTTCTCGCCTTCGCTTCGCCTTCGGTTCCGCTTCTGGTCTTGCCTTTGGTCCTGCCTTCGGAAGGGATTCTCGGAATCGGCAGCACGCGTACGGCTGAATCCTGGGATAACGCTCAAGTGTTCGGATGAACTTACAAATTGGTCAGCTTTCAGAAGGGATTCTCGAACCCAGCAGGACATGCCCGGATGGGTTCGAGAACAAAAGGTAAGTGCTCGGACGAACTTGCAAATTAACTAGCTCCCCGTTCTTATTCGGCTGACCAGAATCTTTTGTGTTTGCGGTTTTATTCTTTGTGCGCCCTGGGTACAATCAAGAACAGCATGCATTGCGCCTGTGGAAGGGGCGCAGAATCGAAAAATTGCGAAGGAGCACGCGCATGACCGAGATGACAAAGAGCATGGCCGTTTTTACGGGTTCGGTGAACCCGAGTCTGGCCGATCAGGTTGCAACCGAGCTGGGTACCACGCTTGGCAACGTGAAGCTCGAGAAGTTTGCCAACGGCGAGATTTACGCTCGTTACCTCGATTCGGTGCGCGGCGCCGATGTTTTCATTATTCAGTCCGTCGCTGGCGAGCACATTAACGATGCGCTCATGGAAATGCTCATCATGATCGATGCGGCTAAGCGCGCGAGCGCCCGCACCATTTCCGCCGTCGTCACGCATTACGGCTATTCCCGCCAGGAGCGCAAGGCCGCCCCTCGCGAGCCCATCACGGCAAAGCTCGTCGCTGACCTCATCACCGTCGCCGGCGCCGACGACCTTATTACCATCGATCTGCACCAGGATGCAATCCAGGGCTTCTTCGACATTCCGGTGAACCATATGACCGCCATGCCGATTTTCGTCGATTACTTCAAGAACAAGGGCATCGACCCTGAGGAAATGTGCGTCGTATCCCCCGACGTGGGTCGCGCGAAGGCCGCTAAGAAGTTCCAGGGCCAGCTCGGCTGCGATATCGCGATCATGCACAAGGATCGCCCGAAGCACAACCAGGCGGAAATCACTGCGCTTATCGGCGACGTCACTGGCAAAGTCTGCATCCTGAACGATGACATGATCGACACGGGCGGATCGCTGGTCGCCGCGGCTGAAACCCTTATGTCCAAGGGCGCCAAGAAGGTGTATGCATGCGCAACGCACGGCCTGTTCAGCGGCCCGGCGTACGAGCGCATCCAGAACTCCTGCATCGAGGAAGTCGTTGTGACCAACGCCGTCCCTGTGCCCCTCGATCGCCAGACTGGCAAGATTCGCGTGCTCTCGGTCGCCCCGCTTCTGGCGCGCACCATTCAGAGCGTGTACAGCAACGGCTCTGTGAGCAAGCTGTTCAACAAGTAGCGAGAAGCATTCATGCATATTATTTGCGGCCTGGGCAATCCGGGCGAAGAATACGAGCACACGCGGCATAACGCCGGGTTTGATTCGGTTGACGCGCTGGCCGAAGAATTGCGCGTGAACTACTGGAAGAACGAATGCGGCGCCCTTACGGCGAAAACGACGTTCAAGGGCGAAGAGCTGCTTTTGGTGAAACCCCAGGGGTTCATGAACACGTCGGGCGGCCCCCTAAAGAAGGTATGCCAGGCATACGGTGCGAGCGCCGACGACGTTATCGTGATTCATGATGAGCTCGATATCGACCCTGGCACGATTCGCGTGAAGCATGGCGGCGGTCTTGCGGGCCACAATGGCCTGAAATCGATCGCCGACAAGCTGCAGACGAAAGATTGGACGCGTATTCGCGTGGGCATTGGTCGCCCGCCGGGACGCATGCCCGTGGTCGATTGGGTGCTCGGCCGTCCTAAAAAGGATGGCTGGGATGATTTCGTGCAGGGCACGCACCTCGCGAGCGAGGCGGCGCTGTTCTATCTCGAGAGCGGCTTGGAGAAAACTCAGCAGCGATTCAACTAATGCGAAAAAGGACGGCATCGGCGCCGTCCTTTTTCGTTTGCGAGGAAGCCTCGATTTCGGCATACAAGCGTTTCTCGGGACGAATTTCTGCACCTGAATGGGGCGCAAGGCGCTATTCGTTTTCGAACGGGACATTTCTGCGGGGGCATCGCCGCCGCCATGCGCCGCTAAGTGTGCGACAATGTTTCATGGAAAAGAAACTACGCGAAAGCAGCGTGCGCATTATGACAGCCCAATTCAAGCTCATGCCGGCAGACCCGGCGCTTGTATCGTCTATTCAGCAGGAACTTGGCCTGCCGCATTTTGCGGCTCGAACCATGGTCGCCCATGGCGTGAACTCTCTCGAAGAGGCGCGCGCATTCCTCGTGCCCGACATCGAGCGCGATTGGCTCAATCCTTACACAATTCCGCAGCTTGGCGCGGCGGTCGATCGCCTGGAGCGCGCGGTGCGCGACAATGAGCGCATTGTGGTGTTCGGCGACTTCGACCTCGATGGCATTTCGGCAACTACGGTGCTCACGCGCGGCCTGCAGTTCCTTGGGGCCAACGCTGCGCCCCTTATTCCGAAGCGCTTTGAGGAAGGCTACGGCATAACGCCGCCCGCTTTCGAGCGCGCGAAGGCGTTCAAACCCGATTTGATCGTGACGGTCGACTGCGGCATTGCCTGCGGCGATATTGCGCCGAAGGTTTTGGCGGAAGGCATCGATTTGGTCGTGACCGACCATCATGAGCCGGGCGATTTGGTGCCCGAGGGTGTCGTGGTGTGCGACCCGAAGTGCGATCCGGAATGCGAAAGCGGCATTTTGGCTGGTGTGGGCGTGGCGTTGAAAATCATTCAGGCCCTGGGCGCCCGCTTCGGAAAGCCGCATTTGTGGCGCGAATACACCGATTTCGCGACCTTGGGAACCATCGCTGACCTTATGCCCGTGCGCGATGAAAACCGCGCGCTTGTTGCCGATGGCTTGGAGCGCATGAATAAATACCCGCGCCCGTGTATCCAGGCGCTTATCGATGTGTGCCATGCGGGCGATAAGCAAATCACGTCGACGGGGTTGTCGTTCTCGCTTATTCCCCGCTTGAACGCCGCAGGACGCATGGGCGATGCCGATTTGGCGCTCGATTTGCTTATGGCCGACGATTTCGAGGAAGCGCAAGGTCTTGCCGCCGAACTCGACAAAGTGAACGACAAGCGCCGTCGCGTGGAGCAGAACCTTGCGCAATGCGCCGAGGAGGCCGCCGCGAAAATCTATCATGGCCAGCGTGCGCTTGTGGTTGGCGGTGAAGGTTGGCACGAAGGCGTGAAGGGCATCGTGGCATCGCGTTTGGTGAACGAATATGGCGTGCCGACGATTTTGTTCACGATCGATGGCGACGAGGCGCGCGGGTCTGGCCGAAGCGTGGGCAGCGTGAATCTGTTCAAGGCCATCGAGTTGTGCTCCGATTTGCTCACCCGCTTTGGCGGCCATGGCGGAGCCGTGGGCATTACGCTTCCCACGGCAAAGCTTGAAGAATTCTCGCGCCGTTTGTGCGATTACATGGATACGCTCCCCGAAGACAGCTTCCATCCTCAAATCGAAGTGGAGGCGCAGGTTGAGTTGGGCGAGCTCACGCTGCAGAACGTGCAGGCGCTTTCGCGTTTGGCTCCTTTCGGGCGCACGAATCCCACGCCGCGTTTCTTGGCGCGCAACGTGCGCCTGCTTTCCCGCCATGCGGTGGGCGTCGAGAAGAATCACTTGTCGTGCCAGATGGTCGACGGCGCGGCCAAGGTGGGCGCAATCATGTTCCACTGCGGCAAAATCGAGTCGCTTATGTCATGCAACACGGTGGTCGATGCGGCGTTCCAGGTGCAAATTGACGAATGGAAGGGCCGCCGCTCGGTGAAATGCCTGCTCGATGAGGTTGAGCCTGCCACGCCGTGCCCCGGTTTGCGCGCGTGCCTGCCGACCGAGGACCTCGATTTCGTGGGCGAACTCTACGAAGACACGGGGATTCTGCCCAGCTGCGACGAGGAAACGAAGCGCATTGCCGAAGAGCGCCGCGAGCAGTGGCGGGAGTTCGCCGCGAAAAACCCCGACGATTTAACCGACGCCCTGGTCGCGCACGCCATTGGCGACGCTTCGAACCTGCATGACGCACAAAGGCGAGCGCTCGACATGCTTGCTCGCGGCGAGAGCACCTTCGTGGTTATGGGCACGGGACGTGGCAAGTCGCTCATTTTTCAGATCCACGCCGCTCGCGAAGCGCTGCTCAATGGCGCGGCGAGCGTGTTCGTGTACCCGCTGCGCGCGCTTATCGCCGATCAGGCGTGTCATGCGGCGTGCTTGTTCGAGGGCTTCGGCTTGACGGCGGCGAGCCTCACGGGCGAAAGCTCATCCGACGAGCGCGCGGAAGTGTATGCGGGTTTGGCGTCGGGCGCCATTGACGTCGTGCTCACGACGCCCGAATACCTCGCTTTCCACGCAGATGAAATAGCCGCGTGCGGCAGGGTGCGATTCCTCGCGGTTGATGAGGCTCACCATTTGGCAGACGGCGGCGGCCGTCGCCGCGATGCGTATGCCCGCCTTGGCGAGCTTGCCCATCGTTTGGGCGTGAGAACGGTGCTCGCTGCCACGGCAACGGCTTCGTCGCAGGTGGCGGCTCAGGTTCGCGAAGGCTTGGGCGTGCGAGGCTTCGTGGGCGATGCCCACGTGCGCGACAATTTGCTGCTCGACGATCATCGCAACGCGCGCGACAAGGAAACATTCCTGACGAATATCGTGGCGACGGGCGAAAAGACTATCGTGTATGTGAACTCGCGCACCATGTCGGTCGATATCGCGCGCGTGCTGCGCGCGCTCGCGCCGCATGTCGCCATGCAAATTGGGTTCTACAACGCCGGCCTTTCGCGTGAAGAGCGCGCTCGTATCGAAAAGCTCTTCCGCGACGATGTGCTTCGTGTGCTCGTGTGCACGTCGGCGTTCGGCGAAGGCGTCAACATTCCCGACGTGCGCCACGTGGTGCTGTATGCAATGCCGTTCTCTGATGCTGAATTCAATCAGATGAGCGGCCGCGCCGGCCGCGATGGCGAACCAGCGACCATCCATTTGGCGTTCGGCAAGCGCGACGTGTACTACAACGATCGCATCCTCGCTCAGTTCGCGCCCGACCGCGATCGCATGGGCCTTATCTATCGGGGCCTTCGCGCCTATTCACGTCAGGCGGCGGGAACCCAGGTGAGCGGCGCGGGCGACGATTCCGGCTTTTTCACGCTGTCGAACGAAGATCTCATTGCCGCTTGCCCGCCGACTGACATGCGCTTTACGCTCATGCCCGGCGCGGCCGCGTTCGCGCTCTCGGCGTTTTCCGAGCTCGGCTTGGTCGATGTGCGAAACGAGCGCTCGGGTGACGGTGCTTCGCTTCGCCAGGTTCGCCTTCGCGAGGTGGAGGGCAAGGTCAACCTTGACGACAGCGTTCTGTATTGCGAGGGCCGCGCCGAAGCCGAGGAATTCGAGCGGTTCTCCGATTGGATTTTGAATGCCACGCCTGAAGAATTGCGTGCGCGTATTGTTCGCCCCATCATGCCCGATGGGAATTGTGAGGAAGGGGACGGCTATGACCGATGAGATTCCCGGGCGTCAAACGGCGCTTCCCATAGAACCCGAATTGGCCGAGGCCATTGGCGCGCTTTCCACCGATGCGTTCGAAGGAGGCATTGCGCCTTCGCCTGAAGCGGGCGCCACGGTAACGCCCGAGTCGCGTTTCGCGCTGCTCGTGGACAAGACCAGCTACCTTGACGAAGCATCAGCCGAAAAGCTCAAGCGTGCGTATGAGTACGCGAGCACGGCCCATAAGGGCGTGAAGCGCAAGAGCGGCGAGCCCTACATTATCCACCCCATCGAAGTCGCGCTCATCTTGTCCGATTTGCGCATGGACGTTGATACGCTGTGCGCAGCTCTTCTGCACGACACGATTGAGGACACTGACACGACCGCCGGTGCGCTCGAAGAACAATTTGGGGCACAAGTGTCCCAACTTGTGCAGGGCGTCACGAAAATCACGCGCATCGAAGTGGAAAGCCTCACCGACGAACAGGCTGCAACCATGCGCAAGATGTTCGTGGCGATGAGCAAAGACATTCGCGTGATTGTGATCAAGCTTGCCGACCGCCTGCACAACATGCGCACCCTAAGCGCGCTGAAGGAAGACCGTCGCATTTTCAAATCGCGCGAGACGCTCGAGATTTATGCGCCCATCGCGCACCGCCTGGGCATCGGCTCCATTAAATGGGAGCTGGAAGACCTTGCGTTTTATTACCTCGAACCCGCGAAATTCAAACAAATTAGCCGTCTGGTCGCCGAGAGCCGCAACGAGCGCGAGACGTATTTGGCCTCCGTTATTGAAACGCTGAATACCGAGCTGGCGCGCGTGGGCGTCGTCGATGCGCACATTGCGGGGCGCCCGAAGCACCTCTACTCCATCTATCAGAAGATGACGAAGCGCGGCAAAGGCTTCTCCGAGATTTATGACCTCATCGCGGTGCGCGTCATCGTGAAAACGGTGGGCGATTGCTATTCGGTTTTGGGCGCGGTGCATACGCTGTGGCACCCCATGCCGGGCCGCTTCAAAGATTACATCGCCATGCCGAAGCTCAATATGTATCAGAGCTTGCATACTACGGTCATCGGTCCTGCCGCGCGCCCGCTTGAAGTGCAGATTCGTACCGAAGAAATGCACCGCATGAGCGAATATGGCGTGGCTGCGCACTGGCGTTATAAGGAAAAGGGTTCGAAGGCCGATGCGGCGTTCGATCGTCAAATCGCATGGCTGCGCCAGATGGTCGACTGGCAGGAAGAGACGAAAGACTCGCGCGAATTCCTCAACGAACTCAAGGTCGACCTCGCTCCTACCGAGGTGTTCGTGTTCACTCCGGCGGGCGAAGTCATGAGCCTGCGCACGGGTTCGACGCCGGTCGATTTCGCGTATTCCGTGCATACCGAGGTGGGCAACCATTGCGTCGGCGCGAAGGTCAACGGCTCCATCGTTCCGCTTTCCTACGAGCTGCAAACGGGCGATCGCGTCGAGATTCTTACGCAGAAGAGCGCAACGCCAAGCCGTGACTGGCTGAAAATGGTGAAAACGCCGAGCGCGCGAAGCAAGCTGCGCCAGTATTTCTCGAAGGTCAGCCGCAGCGACGACATGATTGTAGGTCGCGAAAAGCTTGCTCGTGAAATGAAGAAACATGGTTTGGGGCTTGGCTCCACCGCGAGCATTCGCGCGCAGAAGCAGGTGTGCGAGACGCTCGGCTACAAAGATATCGACGACATGATGGTTGCGATTGGCGCAGGTAAAGAAACCGTGCTGCATATCGCGAACCGTCTGGTGAAAATTCTGTCTCCCGAGGTGGAAGAGGAATCGCATCCCGAGCTTGCGATGCTTCCCAACGGCGCTATGCCGCCCATGATTACGACGGTGCGTCGCCAACCGAAGCGTCGCGCTCACGCTTCGAACGGCGTGGTGGTCGAGGGCATCGACAGCGCGCCCGTGCGTCTGTCGAAATGCTGCAACCCCGTGCCGGGTGATGAAATCATCGGTTTCATCACGCGCGGCCGCGGCGTGTCGGTGCATCGCGCCGATTGTCCGAATGCGACCGACCTCATGCGCGACCCCGGCCGTCTTATTAAGGTTTCGTGGGAAGATACGGCCGAGACAACGGCTTCGTATCAAATCGAGGTGTTCATCGAGGCGCTCGACCGTATGAACCTGCTGCGTGATATCATCAACACGCTGAGCGATACGGGAGTCAACGTGCTCGTCTCGAACACGGTAAGCCATTCCGACGGCATCGTGGAGATGCGGTACTTGTTCCAGGTTTCGCAAATCTCGAACATCGAGTACATTCTGGGTGAACTGCGAAAAATCGACGGCGTGTTCGACGCGCGCCGTATGCTGCCGGGCGATTCGGCCCACAGGCGCAAGTAGAAAGGTATGCGCATGCGTGCAAATTGCAAACGCCAGGTGACCATCGATGACGGCTGCGTGCCCGTCACGGTGCTCGTCATTGGCATGATGGACAATAACTGCCTTATTGTGGCCGACGGCCGCGAACAGGGCGCTCCTGCTATGGTTATCGATCCCGCGGGCGATGCGGAAGCCATTCAAAAGGCTTTGGGATGGTTCAAGCTTGAGACCATCGTGTGCACCCACGACCACAACGACCATTTGGTCGCGCTGCCCGAGCTGGTTGCTGCCACGGGCGCCAAGGTCATCTCCAGCAACGCCGACAGCCGCGTTATCGAAAAAGGCCAGCCGGGCTATTTCGGCGATTGGGACGCGGTTGCGCCCGTGCATGTCGACTGCAAGGTCAACGATGGCGATACAATCAAGCTCGGATCGCTCGAGTTCAAGGTCATGCTTACTCCGGGCCATACGAAGGGCGGCATCTGCCTGTACCTTCCTGGGTTCGATGGCAAGCCTGGTGTGGTGTTCACGGGCGATACGCTGTTCCGTGGCGCAACGGGTCGCGTCGACTTCGAGGGCGGCAATGCGAACGAGATGCGCGCAAGCCTGAAAAAGCTCGGCAAGCTTCCCGATTCGACCATCGTATTCCCCGGCCACGAAGGCCTTACGACCATTGGCATCGAACGTCATCGCGTGATCGAGGCGTTTTAAAGCATTGACTATTTTTCGCGTGAGAGGGCGAACATGGCAAAGCACAAGAATGGCAAGAAGCTCGATTATTTCGAGGCATTTGAGAAGCAGGCTGAACTCGCGGTTGCCGAGGCGAAGCTGCTTGTTGAGATTATCGAGCACTACGAAGGCCCCGATGAGCTCGACGACTACATCGAGCGTGCGCATGAAATCGAACATGCGGGCGACAAGCTCGTGCATTCGGTGTTTGATGCGGTTACGGTCGACTTCGTAACGCCCATCGATCGCGAAGATATCATTGCGCTTACGCAGAAGCTCGATGACGTGCTCGACTACATGGAGGGCACGGTGCAGCGTTTCTATATGCTCGATGTGAAGGAAATGCATCCCAAGGCGGGCGAATTCGCGGAACTTCTGCTGAAGAGCTGCGAAAAGCTCGGCAAGGCGTTGGAAGATTTCGGCGAATTCAAGAACTCCAAGAAAATCAATCAGCTCATCATCGATGTTGGCTCGGTTGAGGAAGAGGCTGATGAACTGTTCTTCCATACCATGCGCGAGCTGTATTCGCACGGTGCGGAAAACCCGCTGTATGTGTTCGTGTGGGATAAGCTGTTCCAACGCCTTGAGAACACGGCAGATGCCTGCGAGCAGGCTGCCGATACCATGGGCACCATCATCATGAAGAACTGCTAGTTTGCCGTTTTCTCAGGCGATGCGGTCACTTGATAGCGCGAAAGCCTCTAGCCCTTGTGGCTGGAGGCTTTTTCGTTGCGTATGCGGCGGTCGTGTGCTGCGCGTCGCTCGACAGGTCGCCCGATGGCCTGTTTAACAGGCGCGCGCTTGTCGCTCGCGCGCAGAGGCGCGATGCGTTGCTGGGGGAGATGGATGCTCTTTTTGATGTGAAATAAAAAAGAAACCCTGCCCCCAGCCTAAGGATGAACCCACCTTCAATAGGTGGGTGCCCGCAACGAGGTTCAAAGCTTTCGTGCCAACAGGCGCGAATCCCTGTATCCCCGCGTAATCTAGGGCTCCCTGAAAAAATGCATCGGTCCATCGCAAATGACGGCTTTGGAAGCAGGGTCTGATTTGAGTATATCCGAGCATGGCCGAAAGAAACCCCTTGAATTATTTTTCATTTCGGCATAAGGGAACATCGCCTCTTTGTGAAAGTGTGGGCGCTAGGGCGTTTCACCGTATTCCCTTTCGCGCTACGGCTAGGCAACGGGGGCCGCCCCTTTTCGCGAGATTGTGCTTCCTGCGTTACAATGAACGGACGTTCGAAAGTAAAGGGAAGGTGCATGCATGGCTCGGGCGAAAGATGTTGCGAAGCTGGTTCGCGATGGCATGAGCGACAAAACTTCGGCGGCTCGCCTCGCCGAGATTGTGAAGGCGCTGCGCCATGCCGAAATCACGAAGGGCATCACGCCTGAAAAACTCGTGAGCCTGCTTGAAGAGCTGGGTCCTACGTTCATTAAGCTGGGCCAGATTCTCTCGGCGCGCTCCGATATGCTTCCCCAAGAATATTGCAATGCGCTGCAAACGCTGCGATCCGCCACCACGCCTGAACCGTTTTCGCTGGTGGAACGTCGGTTGCGCGAACTCTACGACGGCGACTGGCACGATGTGTTTAGCGAAATTGCCGCCGAACCGCTCGGCTCTGCTTCTATTGCACAGGTCTATAAAGCGACGCTCGCCAAAAGCGGCGAAACGGTCGCTATCAAAATTCGTCGCGACCATGTGCGCCAAGACATGGTGCGCGACATTGCGCTTATGCGCCGTGCGTCCGACCTGCTCAATCTCACTGGTTCTACCATGATTCAGGGCGTCGACATCAATGTGGTGATCGACGAACTCGACCGTACGGTGCGCGAGGAAATCGACTTCAACGTGGAGCGCGAAAACCTCGAGCGTTTTGGTCGAGGCCTTACTACCGAACCGGGCGTCACGTGCCCGAAGGCATACGGCGAGTATTCCGACGAGACGGTGCTCGTGATGGAATTCGTCGATGGCCTCTCACTCGAGCACGTCGATGAGCTTCGTGAGGCGGGCTATAATTTGCGCGAAATCGGCGACCGCATCGCGAATTCATTCATGCGCCAAATGGTTGAAAACGGCTTCTACCACGCCGATCCGCATTCGGCGAATTTCATTGTGCGACCTGCGATTTCCGATGAGGAACGCGCTGCGGGGAAGAAGGATCCAGGCGAGGTCGTGTGGATCGATTGCGGCATGATGGGCGAGTTGTCGCCTTATGAGCGCAGGCTGTTCTTCGACATGATGAAAGCCATGATTGCTCAAGACAGCCACAAGCTCACGAACTTGTTTGTCGAGTGGGGGCGCGTAAAAGACGTGCCAGGCAAGAGCTTTGATTACGGCGCTCTTTTGCAAGACCTCAGCGCATTGGTCAACCGCTATAGTTCCGAAGATGCGCATTCGATGGACGTGGCGCAGTTGCTCAACGATATCATGGGCATTCTTGACCACGCGAACGTGATCATGCCCCAGAGCTTCGTGATGCTTGTGCGTGGCTTGGCGTCGCTGCAAGGCACGCTCATTTCCCTGTCGCCGGAAATCAGCATTCTCGCCGTGGTCGAGCGCTATGTGAAAAGCTACTTCGCACGCAATTTCGACATTCTCGACGAAACTGAAGACCGTGTGCTCTCTTCGATTGCCGCAGCTGACAAGGCGCTCCATTTGCCCGAACGCATCTCTAACGTGCTCGATATGACGGAAAAGGGCCGCTTGCGCATTAAATTCGACGTTGAGGCGCCGCGCCCCATGGAGAAAATCGGTCACATTATCGACCGCTTGAGTTTGTCGATGATTACGGCGGGCCTCTTCGTGGGTTCATCGCTCATTTATTCGGCAGGTATGGAGCCGAAGCTTTTTGGCGTGCCGGCAATTGGGTTTTTCGGCTTCGTCGGCGCGGCGATTTTGAGTGTGTACATTGTGATGAAGATTCGAAAAGGGCAGTAGGGCTTGGCCTCGCGTTAAGCGCTCATGTTAAATGCTCGCAGCGTTTAGCACGATTGCTTGCAGCGAGTGCTCAATGCTGCGAGCATAAACACATTGCGATATGGCATGGCGCTTTCGTTCGAGCATGTGAGCCGCTTGGATTCACGACGTATCGCGGCGCTTGCGATTCCTAAATGTATTGAAGCGATAGATGGGTGGAAGTTGGACACGCTGTTCACTGAAATAGAGAACGAGAAGAAATTCGCTGCGGCGCCGCTGGCTGTGCGCATGCGTCCGCGTTCGCTTGACGAGCTTGCGGGCCAGGAAGACGCGGTGGGGCCGGGCAGTTGGCTTCATGCGGCGATTGAGGCCGATACGCTTTCGTCCATCATTTTGTACGGTCCTGCGGGCACGGGAAAAACGAGCATCGCCCACATCATCGCCGAAACCACACGCGCGACGTTCGTGGAAGTGTCGGCCATTGGTGGCACCGTTGCCGATTTGCGCCGAGAAATAACCGCGGCTGAAAAGCGCCTTTTGGGAACAGGCGCACGCACGATTCTGTTCGTGGACGAAATTCACCGATTCAGCCGCAGCCAGCAAGATTCGCTTCTGCATGCCGTGGAAAATCGTACCGTGGTGCTCGTGGGCGCAACGACGGAAAACCCATTTTTCGAGGTGAACTCCGCGCTCATTTCGCGTTCCCGCGTGATTGAATTGCATTCGCTTTCCGATGCCGATATCGAGAGCATCGTTCGTCGCGCGCTTGCCGATGAGAAACGCGGGTTGGCGGGCATGTGCTCTTTGAGCGACGAGGCCATGGCGGCAATCGTGAATTTATCGGGTGGCGATGGCCGTTCGGCGCTTACCACGCTTGAGTTGGCTGCGGGCTTGGCTAAGGAAAAGGGCGCGCGCGAGAAAGCGGAGCCGCCGTTTGCCATCGATGCCGACATGGTGGAACTCGCCACGCCCCATCGCGCGTTGCCGTACGACAAAAACAAAGATATGCACTATGACGTGATCAGCGCGTTCATCAAATCGATGCGCGGCAGCGATCCCGATGCGGCGCTGTATTGGCTCGCTCGCATGCTCGATGGCGGCGAGGACCCAAAGTTCATCGCACGTCGAATTTTCATTTTAGCGAGCGAGGACATCGGCAATGCCGACCCTCAGGCTTTGCTCATCGCCGAGGCGGCGTTTAAGGCCGTCGAGGTCATTGGCCTGCCCGAGTGCCGCATCAACTTGTCGCAGGCGGTGACGTATATGTGCTTGGCGCCCAAGAGCAATGCGGCTGAAGCGAGTATCGACGCCGCTCTTTCGGAAGTGCGGCATGGGCCGAAGCGCGATGTGCCGAGCTATTTGCGCGACCGACATCGCCCAGGGTCGGAAAACTATGGTGAGTATAAATATCCGCACAATTATC
>CAKUIK010000056.1 GCA_934661005.1 uncultured Slackia sp. | reverse complement strand
ATTCTAAGGCGAGGGCCGCTTCCCTTCAAAGCCATCTCAATTCGCCGCGCTTACACCAACATTTCCGACGCGATCGTAAAGCGCTGCTCACTCACCTTGCAGTCAGAACGCTTGGGGGCCAGCGAAACGTAATAGTATTCGTCGTCCGCATCAAGATGCACATACGCCTCATCGGTGAAATTATAGGCAGCCTTTATAAGAGCGATTTTTGGATAGAGCTCTTTGCGAAACTTCACACCCTGCCCCTTTCCAGAAAGCGCAATAGAAAAGAGCGTTTTAGTCGCCCATTACTGTTATTTGTCCATTTCGTAGCAAATTATAGCATTTCGCCAAGGGCCGATAATTCGATGAGCAGTGGGCGGCATTACAGCACGACCATACCTCGTAACCTGGAGCTTACCGGCCCTGAAGAGGTTTTAACGAAACGAAGCCTCGCACTTACCAGACGGGGCAGCGTGCTCCGTCCTCGCGTATCGCCAATTTATGTTCAGTAATCATAAGAAGCTGACTTAACAATTCTTTCGGCTTACTTGATTCCAATCCAATTGGCGCTGACTAAAATTACGCGGGCATATCAACAACCAGGGCTGAACTGTCGACCACGCTGTTCATTGTCCCGATCGCATTCATCCCATAGAGCGCCATCCCCTTTTTCGTCGGGCAATTCAGATGCAAAACCGACGCAAATTTTTACGTCGGTTTTGCGTCGGTTTTTTCGTATAATTCCACGTAAAAAGACCGACGATTGTGCGGGAGGAGCAGGCCGGCATGAAAGAAAGCAGAGCCATCGAATGGAAAGAGTCCATCTCGAATTCGTTTCTTAAAACGGTGAGCGCCTTCGCCAATTACGGATCCGGCAGCATTGTTTTCGGCATCGCCGACGATGGGTCCGTCAAAGGCCTCGCCGATACGAGGGCGGCGTGTCTGGACGTCGAAAACAAAATCAACGATTCCATCGACCCCACGCCGTTTTTCTCGCTCACCGAAAACGCGCGCAAGAAAACCGTCACCCTTGCCGTTGAAGAGGGGCCGAACAAGCCCTACCTCTATAAAGGGAGAGCTTACCGCAGGTCAGACACGGCGACCGTAGAGGTCGATAGCGTCGAGCTACGCAGGCTCGTGCTCGCTGGCCAAAACATGAATTTCGAGGAACTACCCTGCCACAAGCAAGATTTAACGTTTTGCGCGCTCGAAGAAAAGCTCGAGGCCGAGCACATCGTGAAGGCGCTCAACGGAGATGTTCTGCGAACGTTCAACCTGTTCAATTTCGAGGCGGGCTTCAACAACGCCGCGCTCATCGTTTCCGACCAGAACACCTTCCCCGGAATCGACGTCGCGAGGTTCGGGGAAAACATCAACACCATTGCCGACCGCGCAACATTCGAAGGAACTTCCGTCATCGGACAAATCGATGGCGCCTGCACGATGTTCGAGCGATACTACAGCGTCGAAACGATTGAAGGCGCCCGTCGAACCACGCATTATTCGATTCCCTACGAGGCATTCCGCGAAGCCGTCGCGAACGCCGTTGCGCATCGCACGTGGGACGTTAACGCGAAAATCAGAATCGCGATGCGCCCCGACCACATCGAAATTTCCTCGCCTGGCGGCCTGCCCGCAGGCCTTGGACGCGACGAATATCTAAGGGGCTTCATTTCGCAGCTGCGCAACCCAATTCTTGCCAACGTGCTGTTCAGGCTCAACATCATCGAAATGTTCGGCACGGGAATCGTGCGCATTCGCAGCTCATATGCCCAATACGAGCAGAAACCCGAATTCGACGTAAGCGAAAACGCCGTGCGAGTCACGCTCCCCGTGACCGACGCGAAACCCGCTTTGACCAGCGATGAGGAGCTGGTGTATCAATTCGTCAAAGAAGAAGGCTCGGCGGCGAGCGGGCAAATCGTCGCGAACTTCGGGTTCGGCAAAGACAAAGCCGTGAAACTTCTGCGATCGCTTGTCGAGAAGCGCTACGTAGAGAAAACGGGCACTGGCCGAGGAACGAGATATCGCGTATAGAAGGCGCGAGCGGAATGAGCGAGCAGAAGATGGCGACCCTCGTACCCAGCCGCCCTCAAACGAAGCACCGTCGACAAAACAAGCCAGCCGAACCCCGCGCCAGCGGTGCGCAAGAATCAGCCGAGGAGGCCAAGCGATGAAAATCGTCGAGAGTATAACTATAGGTCCTTATACCGTCCTGGTTTTCGAGTCTCGGCTGCCGCTTACGAAATGGCGTGCCATTGTTGTGGATGGCGTACGCTATGACACCCTACCGGTCATGGATGCGGGCGATGACCTTTTGGCCGTAACCGGGTCGTACGATATGGCCGGAAAAGACGCAACGTTCGTCTGACGCATTTAGCGGCCAACCGCAAATCAAGGCACCAGGACAAAATGTGCATCGCCAATCCGAGAACATAGGCAAAAACGCGAATTACAATCCACTATCTATTTCGCGTTTTTCAATTTTTTGCGATTTTGCGAAATAGAGGCGGCTATCTACTTCGCGTTTTCGTTTTCGTTGCGATGTGCGGAATAGACCCCCCGCGAAACTCACGAATCGAAGCACTCGCAGCCCATAGGGAGAGCAGACGGAATCGGCGATTAGAGAACCGCAGAACGAGCCCCGACAAAACCCCATCGCAAACGAATGGCGGGCGCCACATATGCGATGCCCGCCATTTGAAGCTCGACGTGCACAGCAAGCAAGAGCTCATCGATTTCGTTACGGGCTCGTAGCGGCAATGAGCGGCTGGCGCGCCTTTTCCCGAATGACGCTCATTCTCAAGCGCAATACTCACGCAACCATTAACTTGCATGCCAAACAGTAAAAACCGAAGTATAATTCCCCAAAATGAAAGTTTTTTCGATTTTGGGGAATAGATTACTCTAATCACGGAGGGCGGGCATGAAACTCGTAGAGCGAACAACATATCTCTCGGAGATGCTGGAGCTTGCCGACACGCCCGACATCAAGGTCATTACCGGCGTCCGCCGATCGGGCAAGTCCAGGCTCATGGAGACCTTGGCGCAAAAGATTGTCGAGAGGCAGCCAGATGCCAACATCATCCACATCAACTACAACCTGACCGACTTCGAGGACATCATGGAGTATCACTCCATGGAAGCATACGTCGAGGAACGCTACGCGCCCAGCCGACAAAACTACCTGCTCATCGACGAAGTGCAGATGTGCGCCTCCTTCGAAAAGGCCATAAACAGTCTGCATGCCCGGGAGAAGTACAGCATATTCGTCACCGGATCAAACGCGTTCTTGCAAAGCAGCGACCTGGCGACCCTGTTCGTGGGCAGGACGTACGAAATCCCCGTCTACCCATTCTCGTTCGCAGAGTACCTGGAATACTTCCCATCTCAAAACATCTACGATAGCCTGACCGCATACATCTCGGATGGGGGGATGGCGGGCTCGTATCTGTACAGAACCGAAGACCAAAAGCGCCGCTACATCAATTCCGAGGTCTTGAACGCTTTGGTGGTCCGCGACATCGTGAGCAAATACAAGCTGAGAAACGAACAGCTGCTCCACGCCCTCATAGACTATCTCATGGACAACGTGGGCAATCTGACCTCGATACGATCTATCGCCGACACGCTCGAGTCAAGTAGGATGAAGGCCGATCACAAGACGATCGGCAAGTACGTGGACGCGCTGTGCAAGGCCTTCGCCTTCTACCGCTTCCGCCGCTACGACATACGCGGGAAGAGGTACCTGAGCTCGGAAGACAAATACTACCTTGTCGACCAAAGCTTTCGTTTCGCGCGCCTTGGTACCAAGAATATGGATTACGGCCGCGTGCTGGAAAACATCGTGGCCATGGAACTTCTGCGCCGCGGCTATGAGGTCTACGTCGGCGTTCTATACAAGAAAGAAATCGACTTCGTCGCAATCAAACAGGGTGAGAAACTCTACATACAGGTCGCGAACAATATTTCCGAAGAGAAGACGTTCGAGCGCGAAGTGTCTCCTCTGCTGGCGATAAAGGACGCTTTCCCCAAGATGCTGATTGCGCGCACCTACCAGCCCGAATGCCAGCACGAGGGAATACGAATCGTGGACGCAGCTGAGTGGCTGAGCAATCCTATTCCCCAAAAAAAGTAATTTCACAGTTTTGGGGAATAGGAGCGCGCTTCGGCGGCTTCGAGAGGCCTCGCGGCAAGATCCTGCGCAACCATTCGATTTCGTTGCGGGATCGTAGCGACAGTGAGACGGAGGGCGGATGGCGCAATACGCCGAAGACGATTAGCATCCGCGGTATGTGCCATAATGACAGCAATAGGAAGAGAGAGGAGCCTTCCCGATGGAAGAAGAGGAATTCGAAACGCGGTCAGACGAAATCAAACGAATCGTAGATGGCCTACATGAGCAGGGATTGACCGAAGCCCAGATACTTCGAAAGCTGATGGAATACCTCGGAGTCCCTATTAGCTGGTAAACGAATGACGGGCACCACATATGCGATGCCCGCCAACTGGAGGGAAAGCCATGCGGAGTTTAGAGGGAGGGAAGGGAGACTCCGCCGCTTAGATTATTTTTCGTCCCAAGGCTTGTTCGCCGACGCCGAACGAGCGGCGATGCGGCCCCAAACCATGTTCTCGGCGTTGTTGCCGCCGGAAATGCCGTAGGTGTGGCTCGCCATGTTGCCGAAGCAGCCAGCCGCATACAAACGGCCAATGGGCTGGTCGTCAACATCGAGTACCTGCGCGTTGACGTCCTTCTTCGGGCCACCGAGCGTCGAGCAGCCGCCGGGATAGAGAGGATACGCGTAATACGGCGGGGTCGAAACCGGCGCAAGCGTGGTTTCCGTACGCTGGAAATCGGGATCGCTGCCAGCAGCGCAGTAGCCGTTGTACTTCTCGATGGTCGCTTTCACGGCCTCCACATCGGGAGTATCGTCGACCTCGGCCATCTTCTTAATAAGCTCGTCGATCGTGTCGGCTTTCAGAATCCAGCCCTTCTGGATTTCTGCCGAATTGTCCTCGCTCCAGCCGGGATATTGGCCGCACTCCGCGGGAATGTCGCTCAACGTCATGCCGATGGTGGTCGATCCGCCAGGCGTGTTCAGAGCGCCACCCGCAGTAGCGCCAAGCGGTCCGGCGTCGATAACGTTCTGGTCAAGAATGACCCAAGTCGGAATGCGCTCGAAGTCGCACAGCTTCTCGTCGTTGAACTTCTCGAACTCATGCCAACCAACATGCGGGCTCAAGAACGTCGATTCGGCAATCCAGCGATCGCCCAAACGATTAACCATCACGTAGTTATTCGCTTGAGGGGTAAGGGTGAACGCGTACTTCCACTCGAAATCTTTGAACCATGCGTTGTACGAGCCAATGACATTATTCATGTGCCACAGTTGCGCGCCAACATCCTGCACCATCTTGATGCCGTCGCCCGTGTTGAAGGGCCAGCCGTAGAAACCGTTCATCGGGTAGCACTTGCAATAGGTGTTCTTCAGCTCGTCGTTGAACTCAAAGCCGCCGATGGTCATGATAACGCCCTTGCGAGCCTTGATTGCGTACTGCGTGCCGTCGTCGCCAATGTAGGTGTACGCACCAACGATTTCCTTGGTTTCGGGGTTCTGAATCAAGGTTTCGTCATGGCAGCTGAACTTAACCTCGATGCCCAAGTCGGCACGAGCCTGGTCAAGCGTGTGCCAGCCTTCGTTGCCGCCCTTCGTCGCATCGCCGAACGAGCACACATGCATGGCCTCTGCGCCATCGATCCACGGATACTCGCAGCTTGACGTTCCGCCGGAAGCGTTGGTGCCCTTCTTCTTTTCAGTCTTCACGCCCCAACGATCGCAATAGTCCATGTTGTTGTAGCACTCTTCGGCCCATGCGCGCGCAATTTCCTCGGGCGTATGTCCCTTAGTGAAGCCGGTAATGTATTTCACGGCTCCGTCCACGTCATCAATCCAGGTATATTCGCCCATGTTGATGGAGCTGTTTCCGCCGCCGCGCGACGGCGCCTTTTCGAGCACGAGCACGTCGCTGTTGCCCTCGTCTTTCGCGGTGACCGCGGCCCACAAGCCGGCGCCACCGTAGCCAATAACGAGCACGTCTGTTTCAAAATCCCACTTCGAAGGCATCCAGTCTGCCGAAGACTCGGAAGACGCGCAGCCTCCCAGGCTCGTTGCGGCAGCTGCGCCGATAGCGGCAAGACCAGCGCCCTTCAGGAAATTACGACGAGAAAGTCCCATTTCATTCCCTTCCATTTCGTTCCCCTTTCTTTATTCGCGCATGACGCGCACTGCTATCGCCCCGTGAAATCCCCTTTCGCCGGGGCGAATTTCTAACTAGCTGTGCTGGTGGCACGTATAGCACTCGAACACGTCGGCGTGGTGGCAACTCGTGCAGTACGATTTCGCGTCACCATCAAGGTCGGTCTGCTCGGAATGCATGGTGTGGCAATTCGTGCAGGTAATGGCCTGGTGGGTTTCGGTTGCCGGCAAATCATGCGGGTTGACCGTCTTGCCGTTCGAATCGGTGAGAGCCGTGACCGATGCCGTCTTCTGGGCAAGCTCGCTTTGATCGTGGCAACCAAGGCACACCTCGCTCGACACTTCGGTCTGCTTCAGGCGAGTCGGCTGGCGATCGTCTGAGCTCGTGCCGTTGTGAAACTTGGCGAGCTTCTCGGTGTCGGAATGGCAGTCGGCGCACGAAAGCGATGCGTGCTTCGATGCCGTGCATGCCGTATCGGCCTCAGACGAGACCTCGTTGGAATGGCACGTCGCGCAATCGGTGCTCGGCGACCAATCGGTCAGCGTAATGCTTTCCGTCGCGGCCGAGTCGGACTTGCTCGCAGTGTCGCTCGCCTGGGAGGGTTGGCAGCCGTACAATGCCAGCACCAAAATCGACATCGCGCCCATTACGACACATGCCGCGCGCACCCTCGTTTTACGTTCGTTTCGAATCGAAGTATTCATTTCTCCCCCTTTCGCTGGCTTCGTCGAATACGTCGAGAAACGTACGCCACAATCGGCCGTCACAAATCCCCCCAAGCAAATGAATTACGTTTGCCCAGTTCACAAATCATCTGTTACAGAGTATTTGTCCCACAGAGGAAAACGCTCGACCGAAAACCTGCTATTTTGTCATTGGGGAAACTGCGATTCGAATGTTCGCGCGCGAGAAAGAAATGCTCGCAAAAGGGAGTGCGAACGAGCGTATGCGCAATGCGCTTTTCGAATCGCGCATGGAGGGGGAATTCAAATGGACAACGCATCGCAAAAGCCGGCAAACAGCGCGGCGGTCAAAAGCGCCGTCAGCTGCGCCTTGCAGGTCTCTTGGATTCCGGCTATCTGCTACGCACAACACGTCGAATGGTCCGGATTGCCTATCGAACGCACGCTTCCTCTTGCGTGCTACTTTGCCGCAGCTCTCTTCGCAGTGGCATGCGTCATGCACTTCATGCGGGAAACGCTTAGAAACGACTCTGGCCACGTACTCGACATTGGAGCAATCGCCACATACGCATTCGGCACCGCCTTGCTTTTGGCAATCGGGCAATCGGAAGGCGACGCCCCTACCAGCTGCATCGCGTTTGCCCTTATCGGATGTTCAAGCGGCATAAGCGCTCTTCAACTGGAGCGGTGCCTTATGTGCCTTGCGCCAAAACAAGCCACTTTCGTAGCGCTCATGGCAGTTTTTATCGCCTGCGCCATTCTCTTCGTTTTGCCATTTTTGCCTGCCCCGGTTGCCTTTGCGGCATCCCTCGCCTTCGTTGCGGCGTCCTGCCTTACAAGGCCTCGCTTAGACCGTCCTCGAATCGACCCA
This sequence comes from uncultured Slackia sp., assembly GCA_934661005.1. GTDB lineage: Bacteria > Actinomycetota > Coriobacteriia > Coriobacteriales > Eggerthellaceae > Slackia. The sequence continues at coordinate 5,621 of CAKUIK010000056.1, read as the reverse complement.
TCAACAATCGATTCAAAGCTCCTTCGCGCAAAAATAGAATCATTCAATAAACGGGCAGCTGGGGCGATGCTCCTTCTAGGGGCAGCTTCGACCGTGCCTATTTCGCTGTTCGTCTCGAGCGATGCGTCATTCATCGGCGATTCCATCCAAGTCGCAGCCATGATCAACGCCTGGGCGCCCCTCGCGTTCGTGCTTTTCGCGGGCATCGTCGCAATTGGCTGGCTGCCGAACCGCGAACCCGGCCCGTTCGGCTCGCTCCGAGCGCTTTTCGCAATTGCGCTGCTCAGCTTCTTCCCCATTTCCCCTGGCAGCGAATTCAACATGTGGCTCGTTCTGATTTTCAGCATGGTTTGGGTGGTGTCGCTCGCCGGAGTTACGTTGCTCGTATCGTGCGAAATCGATCAAAAGTATGCAGAATGCGGCCAGTCTGCCCTTGGTCGAAACGTCTCGTTCCTCTGCATTGGCGTGCTTGTTGGGCTCGTTGTCGTTGCCTTCGTCAAGAGCTTCGTTCCCCAATTTGCTGGAATCGTTGGCCGAAGCGATGACGGCACCATGCTCATTTGCAGCATGAGCATGGCCTGCGTGATGCTGCTCTTCCTGGCAACCAACACGCTCATCACCAAAGACATGCTTCACGAAGTGGCGCTTTTCAGTCGAGGCAAACTCGCATTCCACGTGCCAGAAGGAGCAATTCACGAAGAAAAGCAGACGAAGCCTTCGCCGGAGCAACTAACAGGCGCAACCGCACTTGCCGACAAGAACGCCGACCAGCAAGCCGATGTCGGCGAAAAGCGGCGTGACCATTCTTTCGTGTCGAAATGCAAGAACATCGCCCTTGAATACGGCCTGACCCCTCGAGAGCTCGAGGTCCTTATCATTCTTGCCCAAGGTAACACCCTCGCGCGCGTTCAGGAAGAATTGGTAATATCGGAAGGAACCGCCATCACCCACCGGCGCAATATCTACCGGAAGCTCGACGTGCACAGCAAGCAAGAGCTCATCGATTTCGTTGCGGGCTCGTAGCGACAGCAGGCTGGCGGCGACTGGCGCAATACGCCGAAGAAAGGATTCTTTTCCCCAAGATGCTGATTGCGCGCACCTATCTGCCCGAATACCAGCACGAAGGAATGCAAATCGTGGACGCAGCTGAGTGGTTGAGCAGTCCCATTCTCCAAAAAGAGTAATTTCTCATTTTTGGGGAATGGAGCGCGCTTCGGCAGGTTCAAGAAGCTTCGCGGCAAGATTCTGCACAACCACTCAATCACGCCAATGGCGCGCCGCCGAACGCGCGCGTTCAGGAGGAATTGGCGATATCGGAAGAAACGGCCATAGCCGCTCACGCCCCATGCTTGAGGTGAGGCGAACCACAAAAGAAAAGCGGCCCGCAAGCAGGACCACCAAACGCCCGCCGCGAGCAAGGCCTCATAAGCTGAGCCCGCGTGTTCAACACTCTATCGAAGAGAAACGAGATTGAGCATTAAATTGAACGGACTAGAGCTCGACGGCCGCAGGCGCGGGATGCTCCTCCAAGAAGCGCTCGACGGTCGTCTTACCGTCGGCAGAGCACAGGCTCCCGTGGGCCTCTGGACACAGCGCGCGAAATAGCTCCGCTATGTCCGTGTCGATGAGCCTTGGCGAATACCCGCTCTCGCTGGGGTTGAACAGCCGCTCGTTGTGCGCGACGCGGTTGCGCAGCTTGTTTATCGAGTCAAGTTTGAGATTCAGCGCGGCTCGGTCGGTGCCTGCGGGCCAAGCGGCGTGCAGGTATGGAATCCACAAATCGCGCTCTCGACTTCGGTCGGTCATGTGTGCCCAGAAGCCCAGCATGAGGCCCGCGACCACCTGATCCGGGTTGTGGGGATCGTGCGCCCTACCGCGGGCGTCCTCGACGGCGCGACGGTTCACCAGGTTCACGTCGCGCAGCTTCTTCATCTTGCTCTTACGCATGATGGGGCGCGTCACGGGCGAGTTCGCGTCGAACAGCCAATGCTCCGGGCCCTCGAATCGCTCGGTGAGCACGCGATCGTAGGCGTTTCTCAGCGCCAGCTCGAAGTGGGCGATGTCACCCAGAAGCTCCCGCCCAAGCATGAGATTCCACTCATGCAGCTCGAGCGCTTTCTCGGCGTCTCCGTCGCAAATATCCAAGTAGGTAGAGAATCTCGTCGGCGAAAGCCAACGCTCGGCCCACTCCCGACGTGCCTCGTTATCGCGCCTCTCTCGGTCGAGGCATGCCTGCTCGTCGGATTGTTCCCGCGCGTCTGCCATTGGGCTTCTCCTATAAATACAAATTTAGGCCCGGTGACTTGAATCAGCGGTCATCCCGGGCCCATCATCACACAGTATAACCGCTCGGGAACGGATTACGCAAGAACGCGAAGAGCAACAGCTCGTCAACGCAGCGCAGCACAAGCGCTCACCGGCCCTTGTGCTGGCGCCTTCCCACCAGAGCTGGCGCGCAAGCCACCGCCAACCTATGTCCCGCTTTCGACAACATCGATAAGCTCCTGCTGCGAATGGACGCCGAGCTTCGCATACACATGCGAGCCATGCGTTTTCACAGTGTTGTAGGAAACGACGAGCGTTTCCTGAATGTATCGCGCATTGCACCCGCGGGCCAGAAGGCCGAAAACCTCGCGCTCGCGTTCCGTCAAATGGGCGTCTTCCGCAAGCTGGAGCAGCCGGTCCTCAAAAGCCTGTTCGCCGCTTTCGCGCTCGACAACACGCACCTCAGGCGCAGGCGAAACCTCCTCGATCGTTTTCGAGAACCTGAACTCCCCAACAACGAACAGCATGTACGCCATAAGAACAAGCACGATGCACGACGCAATAACGGAAAGCAACACCCCGTCGTTTTGGCACGCACCATTCGTCATGCGGCCGAACAAAGCGCCGAATATCGTCCCCCACGAGGCCATGGCATTTCCCCAGGCGAACGCAGACAACGCGCCAACGGGGTTGCGCGACCCAATTTGAATCAAAACGTAATACATAAGAATCTCGAACACGCCCGTGCCCGCCGAAAGCAGCGCACTCGCCACGGCGTCGCGCGAGGCGCTTCCCACGGAAAGGGCCAGAAAGCCCGCAACCGAAAGAAGAAGAGATACGCGGAAAAGCCCGTCGGGCGAAAGGGCGCGCCGGCGCGCGACCGCGAGAAGCGCAACGAAGAGATGCTCGAAACTCTGCAGCCGCAGACCCTGAACAAGTACTCGCTTTCCATCGCGATTGACGGCACCACGGGCGACGGCATTAAGGCATGCCTCTGGGCTGGCGCGCACATGGACGAAGTTCACACGGCCATGGTGTTCGACCGCGTCGCGGTTAAGCCCGACGAGCTCGGCGGATCGGAAACCACCGGCTCCCCGTTCTGGATGGGCTCCAACCCTTGGCTGAAGGTCAACCTGAATGGCGAGCGCTTCACCAACGAGGCGGCGCCGTACGACTACATTCTGAATTCGACCCTGACCCAGCCCGGCCACACCGTGGTGGATATTTGGGACTCCGACTACGAGAAGTACCTCGAGCAATTCGACATCCATGGTTGCGCGCGCGTCTTCCCCTTCGACAACGGCGCGCCAACCAATATGACGCTCGAGGCTACCAAGGGCATCAACGAAGGCTTGATTCAGGATGGCTATATCGTGGTGGCCGACACCATTGAGGAACTTGCGGAAGGCCTTGGCCTGCCCGCCGAGGCGCTGAAGAAGACCGTCGAGCGCCAGAACGAGAATTACGACGCGGGCGTCGACCCCGATTTCGGAAAAGACGCGCATCGCTTGTCGGCAATTCGCACGGCGCCGTTCTATGGCGTTCGCACGTCGGGCTACATGCTGTGCACGCTCGACGGCATTACGATTAACGAAAACTTCCAGGCCGTCGACGACAACGGCAAGGCGATTGAGGGCCTGTACGTCACGGGCGTCGACTCGGGTTCGTACTATGCTCACACGTATCCGAATATGTCGACCGGCAACTGCTGCGGCCGCTCCGTCACCTTCGGTCGCATGATTGGAAAGGCCCTCGCCGCGAAATAAGGTGAAGCGGAAAACGGCAGCTGCCGATTGGCGGTTATTAACCCCTCCCCTATGATAGCCGCATCAAGAAAGCCCGTGTTTTGGACGAGCGCTTTCGATGGCTTTCGCCAACAAGCCCGCATCGCACCTCCCACGATGCGGGCGAACATGGAGCGCCTCCGATTGGGCAACTAATCGGAGGCGCTTTTTCGTGCGGTTGTTTAGGGAAACGAAGTCGACGCTCGGCCCCGATGACGGCGACAAAATCGTCGGCCGGCGCGACAGCGCAGGGCAAACAAAAAAGCCCACCCCCGAGAACGAAAGGAGGTGAGCCTATGGAAACCCTTATGGCGGTGGCGCAAGGAGTGCGAGACGGACCTTGCTGATTTGCCAACCACCTTGTGGTTCATATGCATGACACCGAGAGGACCGCTTCGGCGAGATTTGGGTTACAGCATCACGCCTTCCTGCGGCGGGATGAACCTCGGCTCGCCAGTTTCAAGCGATTCGACAAGTTTGTCGTACACGTCATCAACATGGCCGTACCAAACGGGCTCATACCCGAAGCGTTCCTCGAATTCGGAGGCCTTTTCTTCGACCTCTTCCCATGTATGCAGCTCAGACATCAGCGAAACACATCCTCGATTGTCCCTTCGAATATTTTCTTGATTCAGTCAGGTATTTCCGTAGCATTTCGGCTTGATTGCCGTTAGACCGGCACTACGCCAAAACCTACGCGCGGCTCTCGAACAGCCGAACGATATCGGCTTCGAGACGACTCTTGAATTCATCTTCGCCGTATTTCTCGTAGTACTCGCTTCGGTGCTCAAGGTCAAAATCGGCCTCTTTCTGCCAGAGTGCGCGGTCGTCTTCCCTTAGAGCGTCGACCAAATCTCGATATAGTGTCGACTCGTCTCTACCATCGTACCGCTCTTCGTATTGCTTTTGTATTTCAGCCAAAATGCTCAATGCCCGCTCCCCGGAAACTTGATTGCCAGTTGGATCGACGCTGCTTCAAAACGAAGATACCACCGCAGGACAGGCTGGAAAGCCTCGTCCCTAAAGTGGTGGACAACGAATGAGAGGAGCGGTGATCCACCCCTCTTCAGAAGGCTTTCCTTTTTGCTCATCATTATATGGTATACTATATACAATGACAAAGGAGGCTTGCATGGTGACTGCAGCAAGGATCAAGGCGACCACCAAATACATCAAGAACCACATGCGCACGTTTGTATGCAGGTGTAACAACGAAACCGACGCGGACGTGATACGCTACCTTGAGAAATGTGGGAACGTGAACGCCGAAATCAAGCGGCTGGTGCGGAAAGAAATACAAGAAACTATATAGTAGACTATATAGTTTACTGGTATTATGTAGTATAGTATACAACAGAGGCAAGGGGGAGACTCAGGCTATGAATGAGGGCCAAGAGGAAATGAACAACCAGGAGTTCAAAGCCTTCAAGAAGATGCTCGTACTACACCTTGAAGAGCTGAAGGGATTGGAGAGCGATCCCAAGGCATGGAAGTGTAAGCTCGAAACCGTCATCGAAACCTTAAAGGACTAGAAGCCCGGGTAAGCCCAGACCGTCAGCGAAGCAAACCCGT
>CAKUIK010000055.1 GCA_934661005.1 uncultured Slackia sp. | reverse complement strand
CTCGTCGATTGTTTCTTTTGGGTATGCCATTCTGATTCCTCCTCGAGAAATTCTCCAGGATTTGGGGCGCACCCCCAGTGTTGGTGTGGCATTGTCGAAAAATATAAGGGGCGTTTTCTTCGCTCTTGCTGGCGGCATTGGGTGGGGCTTTTCTGGTGCCTGCGCGCAGTTTCTCTTTCAGCGATACGCGCTCGATCCCTTGTGGCTCACAAGCACGTGCATGGCATGCGCTGGCCTTGTGCTTATCGCCGTGGCGCTTGTGTGGCATCGGCGTTCGCTGAGGGGCATCTTTTCTTCGTGGCGCGATATCGCGCAGCTTATGGCGTTCTCGATATTCGGCCTTATGCTGTGCCAGCTTACCTATTTGGTCGCCATTCAATATTCGAATGCGGGCACGGCGACGGTGCTCGAATATATCGGTCCGGTGCTTATCGTGGCCACAACGTGCTTCTCGGCGCGCAGATTGCCCACGGCGCGCGAGTTCATTGCCATGGGGTGTGTGGTCATGGGCCCGTTTTTGCTTGCGACTCATGGCGATCCTACGAATTTGGTGATGTCGCCGCAAGCGCTGCTGTGGGGCTTAGGCGCAGCGGTAACCGCTGCGATTTATACCATTTCGCCTGGAACGCTTATGCAGCGCCACGGAAGTATTCCCGTGGTGGCGTGCGGCATGCTTATTGGCGGCGCCGCGCTTTGCCTGGTGACGCAATCGTGGAACTTCGCGCCTCAATTTGGCGAAGGCGGGCTTGACGCGGAAGGCCTTACGGCGCTTTTCGTGGGACTCGTCCTTTTTGGAACGGCTTTTGGGTTTACTGCCTATTTGCAGGCAGTCAAAGATATTGGCGCCGCGAAGGCGAGCCTTATTGCAAGCGTGGAAACGGTGTCGGCGACGGCGTTCGCAGTGCTGTGGCTGGGCACGGCATTCGAGCCGATGGATTTCGTGGGGTTCATATTCATCATGTCGACTGTTTTGCTTCTTGCGAATTGTGAGGGCGAAAAGGCGGCGCGGAAATAGCCTCGTCATAAGTGATGATCGCAAGGCGGTTTTGTCGTGGGACGCATGACGAACGTCGCAAAGCGTGGCCTTTGGTGGTTCATGTGTGCGTGACGACGCGTGCTTTCGGACGGCATAAAACGGTGTTTTCGCATGCAGCACTCCGCTGGCCGTTCGATATTGTGTAGCGGCCTGCCTTGCGGCGCTCCGCTGGCCGCGAGTGGTAGAATACAAAAGTTCGAGGGGCGCGCGGGCGCCCTTTTGCCATCTTGCGGAACAGGTGTTCTGAGCTTCGCAAGAGAGCTTTCACAAGGATTGGAGAAGCAATGGCCCGACTTTTTGGAACCGATGGCGTGCGTGGCGTGGCAAACGTCGACCTTACGTGCGAGCTTTCTTACAGGCTCGGCCAGGCTGCGGCATCGTTTATGGGCAAGACTATTGTCGTGGGCAAGGATACGCGCAAAAGCGGCGATATGCTTGAAGCAGCCGTGGTCGCTGGCATAACGAGCGCAGGCGGCGATGCATTGCTTACGGGCGTTATTCCCACGCCTGCTGTGGCGCTTCTGGTGCGCGAGCTGCATGCCGATGGCGGCATTGTGATTTCCGCATCGCATAATCCACCAGAGTACAACGGCATTAAATTCTTTGACGCCAACGGCTTCAAGCTCCCCGATGCGCTCGAAGACGAAATTGAGAAATTCATCGTCGATGGCGGTGTTGAAGGTCAGGTCGCGCGCGCGAAAGAGGCGGGCGAGGAAGCCGAGATGCCCGTGGGTGACGAAGTGGGCGTCGCCATTGAGGTTGAGGATGCGTGCGAGATATATATCAACCACGCGGTTGAAACGGTAACGAGCCAGGGCGTCACCTTTGATGGGCTTCATGTCGCTCTCGATACGGGCCATGGCGCGTCGTCCCTTACGAGCGCAGAGGCCCTGCGCCGCTTGGGTGCGGAAGTTACTGTGATCAACGACGATTATGATGGCACCGATATCAACGTCAACTGCGGCTCGACTCATTTGGGCCCCTTGGCTGAACTTATGGCTGAATGCGGCGCTGACGTGGGTATTGCTCACGATGGCGACGCCGATCGCGTGATGCTCATGGCGAAAGATGGCACCGAAATCGACGGCGACATCGTGGAAGCGGTGCTGGCGGTCGACTTGAAGAATCGTGGCGAGCTGCCCCACAACACGGCGGTTTCCACCGTTATGACCAACCTTGGATTCGTTCGCGCCATGGAGGCTCACGGCATCGATGTGCTGCAAACCAAGGTGGGCGACCGCTATGTGCTCGAAGCTATGCGCGAAGGCGGCTATGCCGTTGGCGGCGAGCAGTCGGGCCATATGATTATGCTTGAGCATAACTCCACGGGCGACGGCCTTGTGACGGCTTGTCAGTTCCTTGCGGCCGTTCGCCGCAGCGGCAAGCCTGTCGAAGAGGCTATCAAGGTTATGACGAAGTTCCCGCAGACGCTGATCAATGTGCGCGTGAAGGACAAGCATGCGCTTGAGGGCAACGCCTCCATTTGGGATGCTGTGCATGCCGCCGAAGCTGAGATGGGCGATACGGGTCGCGTGCTTGTTCGTACGAGCGGCACCGAACCTTTGGTGCGCGTCATGGTCGAAGCTGAGACCCAGGAATCGGCAGATTCGCATGCGAAGGCAATCGCGGAAGTGGTCGAGCGCGAGCTTGCGTAAGCCATCGTCGCGAATGCGCCCTATCGGGGCGTTTCGGTGCGAGATATGCGCGAGGCGCGGATGACGGCGCTTTTTGCCTAAGAATATGAATGTATACGCAGCTCCAGCATTGTGCTGGAGCTGTTTTTTTGTTTGCGTCAGCGGGCTTTCTTCTTCGGCATCTTTTTCGGGCTCGCGCATGGGTGGTTTACCGGGGTTGCTCCTTCTGCATCCCAAGGGGATCGTTTCATTGCGAGGCTGCGTCTGCGGCCTCCAGAGAAAAGAGACGTTCGCCGAGAAAATGTGTTACGCATCTTGTATTCGTAACATTTCCACCGTACTATGTGTGCTACGAAATCAAATTCCGTAACACTGAAAGGGAAGGGAACGGAAATGACGATACACGAGCAGGGCATTGCAATGTGCAAGAGGCGCGATTTCCTGAAGCTGGCCGCGTGCGGCGCTGGTGTCGCATCGTTTGGCGGCGTGCTTTCGGCATGCGCGGGCGGGTCTTCGACGGGCGGCGACGAGGCTGGCGCTACCGCAGACCAGGTCATTGTCGCCATGAACACCGGCAGCGAGCCCGCCGCTGGCTTCGACCCGCTGCGCTCGTGGGGCTGCGGCGAGCATGTGCATGAGCCCCTTATTCAGTCGACGCTCATCACGACCGACGAGAATCTCGAGTTCCAAAACGACCTCGCAACTGACTATTCCTGCTCTGACGACGGTTTGACCTGGACGTTCGCCATTCGCGACGATGTGAAGTTCACCAATGGCGACCCGCTTACTGCGTCTGACGTCGCTTTTACCATTAACGGAGTCATTGAAGGCGAGGCTTCCGAGGCTGACCTCTCCATGGTGCGCGAGGCTGTGGCGACTGATGCTACGCACGTTGAGCTGTATTTGACCAAGCCCTACAACATGCTTCTGTACACGCTTGCCGTGCTGGGTATTGTTCCCGAGAAAGCATATGGCGACGATTACGGCGCCAACCCCATTGGCTCGGGCCGCTACATGCTTGAGCAGTGGGATAAGGGACAGCAGGTGATTTTGAAGGCGAATCCCGATTACTACGGCGAGGAGCCGAAGATGAAGCGCGTTGTGGTCGCTTTCATGGAAGAAGACGCTGCTCTTGCCGCGGCGCGCGCGGGACAGGTGGACATCGCGTTTACCGTTGCCGTGTATTCCGACCAGGAAATCGCCGATTACGAGCTGCTTGCCTGTGAGACGGTTGACTCTCGCGGCATCTCGCTTCCTACGCCGCAGCCGGGCGGTACGAAGGAGGGCGACGGTGGCGTTGCGTATCCCGTCGGCAATGCCGTGACAAGCGATATCGCGGTGCGCCGCGCCATCAACTATGGCGTAGATCGCGAGGCCATGATTAAAAACGTTATCAATGGCTACGGAACGCCCGCTTACAGCGTGTGCGACAAGGCACCGTGGGGCTCTCCTGACATGAAGGTCGAGACCGACGTGGCGTATGCCAAGCAGCTCCTCGATGAGGCTGGTTGGACGGCTGGCGCCGACGGCATTCGCGAGAAAGATGGCGTGCGCGCCGCACTTGACCTGTATTACGCCAGCAACGATTCTGTGCGCCAGGCGCTTTCAGCGGAATTCGCGAACCAGATGAAAGAGCTCGGCATCGAGGTCTCGATCAAGGGCGCGAGCTGGGACGATATCTATCCGCATCAGTACAGCGACCTTATTTTGTGGGGCTGGGGCTCTAACGCTCCCGTCGAGACGTATGAGCTCAACTATTCCACTGGCTGGGGCAACTACGCATGCTACGAAAACGAGAACGTCGACTCGTATCTCGACGAAGCACTCGCGGTGCCGCATGTGGAAGATTCTTACGAGCTTTTCCAGAAGGCCCAGTGGGATGAAGCGACCCAGCAGGGCGTCGCGCCGCAGGGTGCCGCTACGTGGGTTTGGCTCGCGAACGTGGACCATTTGTACTTCAAGCGTGTTAACCTGAACGTCGCTAGGCAGAAGCCCCATCCGCATGGTCATGGCTGGAGCTTGGTAAATAATGTCGATACGTGGAGCTGGTCGTAGTTTCGTGGTTCGTTATGCACTAGGACAGATCGTTCGTTTTGTCGCGCTTTTGTTCGCGGTGAGCTTCGTTGTGTTCGCGCTTGTGTCGGCTTCGCCCATCGATCCTGTTCAAATGAACGTAGGTCAGGCGGCCTATATGACGATGAGCGAGGTCAAGCGCGCGCAGCTCGCCGAGTATTGGGGCGTGGGAACGCCGATGCTCGAGCGCTATGCGAACTGGCTCGCTTCCGTCTTGCAGGGAGACTGGGGCACTTCGCTGCGCTTCAATGCTCCCGTCATGGAAGTTTTGGGAAACCGCGCGGCAAATTCGCTGGCGCTGCTGGGCATCGCCTGGCTTGCGAGCGGCGTGCTCGGCTTGTTGCTCGGCGTGGTTGCGGGCGCCAATCGCGATCGATGGCCCGACCGATTGGTGAAGGGCTATTGCTTCGTGCTTGCCGCGACGCCGACGTTCTGGCTGGGCCTTGTAGCCCTTATGGTGTTTTCGGTGTGGTTGGGCTGGTTCCCGCTTGGCTTCTCGGTGCCGCTCGGCAAATCGGCCGCCGATGTGACACTGCTCGATACCGCCCGCCATATCGTGTTGCCTGCGATCGTGCTTTCGTTTGTCGGCGTGGCGAATATCGCGCTGCATACGCGCGAGAAGCTCGTTGATATCCTTGAATCCGATTACGTGAAATTCGCCCGCGCCCGCGGGCTGTCTACGTGGCAGGTTGTGCGTCGCCACGGCATGCGCAACCTGCTGCTTCCCGCTATGACGCTGCAATTCGCGTCTATCTCTGAAATCTTCGGCGGTTCGGTTCTCGTCGAACAGGTTTTTTCGTATCCCGGGCTGGGCCAGGCGGCAATTACGGCCGGTCTTGGCGGCGATGCGCCGCTTTTGGCGGGCATCGCTGTGGTGTCGGCTGTGCTCGTGTTCGGCGGCAACCTGGCTGCGAATATTCTCTATGGCGTTGTCGACCCGCGCATTCGGCGTGGGCAAATGCGCGAACGCGCGGGTAAGCCTCGCATCGCGGGCGAGGCCCAAGAGAGCGTTCGGGCTAAGGCGGAAGCGGCGCCGATGCTCGCAATGGTCGGCGGCGGCATGGAACAGCTGCCAAGTGCGGGCGCTATGCCGAGCGTGCATCGTTCGGTGGCGCAGGCGTCGAGATTGGTTCGAGAGTCGCTGCAATCGGCAACGTTGCTACATGCGCCTCGTCACCAGGGCGCCAATCGCATCGCGACGCTCGCCAAATTCGTTGTGGCCGCGATTCTGCTCGTATTCGTGGTTATTGCCGGTATGGCGCTTTCCGATGCGGCGACTGCGACCGATTTTTCGCTGAAGGCGCTCGCTCCGTGTTTCGCGCATCCGTTCGGAACCGACTGGATGGGGCGCGACATGCTTGCGCGCACGCTTTCGGGCCTTTCGACGAGCGTTGCGCTGGGCTTGGTTGCTGCGTGCGTGTCGTCGGTTATCGCTGTGATTCTTGGTGCGGCGGCGGCGCTTGGCGGCCCTCGGGTCGATGCCGTGGTCAGTTGGCTTATCGACCTCATGATGGGTGTGCCTCATATCGTTTTGCTCGTGCTCATTTCCTATGCGCTCGGCAAGGGCTTCTGGGGCGTTGCCGTGGGCGTGGCCATTACTCATTGGCCGAACTTGGCGCGTGTGGTTCGCGCCGAGATTCTGCAATGCAAGCAGTCTGATTTCGTGATGGCGGCGCGCCGCATGGGGAAGAGCTCCGCGTATATCGCCATTCACCATATGATTCCCTTCGTGCTGCCGCAATTCGTTGTGGGCCTGGTGCTCATGTTCCCCCATGCGATTTTGCACGAGGCTTCGATCACGTTCCTCGGCTTTGGCCTTCCGCCCGAAATGCCAGCGATCGGCGTTATTTTGAGCGAAAGTATGGGGTATCTCACCACGGGCATGTGGTGGCTGGCGGTATTTCCCGGCGTTGCGCTTGTCGCAGTGGTTATGCTGTTCGATGCTGCCGGGGAAAGCCTGCGCAAGCTTGTCGACCCGCATACGAGCCAGGAATAGGGGCGGGATTAGCCCATTGGGGAGATGGGCCTTTCCGCGCAGTTCCGCACGAGCCGAAAGCCACGTAATGCGGCTTTCGTGCGAGCCCAGGACTGTTTGAGCATGAAAAGCCCATCTCCCTGGTGGGCTTGAGCGTGGCGAAATTGTTTCAACGAATAGCGCGAATGGATTCAGGAGGCGAATATGGAAAGCGAATACTTGGCCGCCCATGAGGCGCACGAGCACGGCGATGCCTCTATGCATCACCATCATTCGCATGCGACCTCATCGCACCATGAGCACGGGCACCATCTGCTCCAGGTTGAGGATCTGTGCGTGTCGTTTTCTATGTACGACCCCGATGAGACGCGGTTTTTCCATGCCCGAAAGAAGGACGTGAGCGCAATCTCGGACCTTTCTATTTCGGTGCATGCGGGCGAAATCATGGCGATTGTTGGTGCGAGTGGCTCGGGTAAGAGCCTTTTGGCCGATAGCGTTTTGGGCCTCTATGGGCCCAATGCCATCGTTTCGGGCACGATTTGGTTCGACGGCGTGCGTCAGGATGCGGCGTCGCTTTCCCAGTTGCGCGGTCGCGAAATTGCCTTCGTTCCGCAAAGCGTGGCCAACCTTGATCCGCTTATGAAGGTGGGCAAGCAGGTTCGCGGCGCATCTCGCGATGCGGCCGATGCGCAACGCCGCGCCAAGCGGCAGCGCGCGCTGTTCGAGCATTACGGGCTCGGCGCCGAGGTCGAGGACATGTATCCGTTTGAGTTGTCGGGCGGCATGGCGCGTCGTGTGCTTTTGGCGAGTGCCCTCGTCGAAAGCCCGCGTCTTATTGTGGCCGATGAACCGACGCCTGGCCTCGATTTAGACTTGGCGGTGCGCGCTCTCGATGACCTTCGCGCATTCGCCGATGCGGGCGGCGGCGTGTTGCTTATTACGCACGATATCGAGCTCGCATTGCGCGTGGCCGATCGCATTGCCGTGTTCAAGGATGGAACGGTGATTGAAGAAACCGCCGTTGAAAGTTTCGACGATCCGAACCAGCTGCGCCATCCGTTTTCGCGAGAACTCTGGCATGCGCTTCCCGGCAATGGTTTTTCAGTGCCCGAGGAAGCGATTGAGTAGGTGGCCTTTGGTGGCGTTTTGGAGTCACGGCGCGCATTCTGTGCGCGTGGTGCCAGGGTTTGGCGAGGAATGGGTCGATGCGTTTGCCGATGATGCTGCGCCAGGCGAGGCGATGCGCAGGTGAAGTCGGTGCGCGGAAGGGAATGCCGAAAAATGCTTGAGGCAAAGAATATTTCATTTGCGTATAGCGGAGGGCGCGTGCTCTATGACGGCCTTTCTCTTCATGTGGAAGCCGGCGAGCGCCTTGCCCTGTGTGCGCCTTCGGGCTTTGGCAAAACGACGCTGTGCCGAATTCTTGCTGGCTATCTAAAGCCTGCGGCGGGCAGCGTACTTGTGGGCGGGTCGCCTTTGCCCCTTCGGGGAATGTGCCCCGTCCAGCTGATTGGCCAGCACCCCGAAAACATGGTTGACCCGCGCCAGACCATGGATGCCATGCTCGCGGAAGCGGGCGATGTGCCGAGCGAACTTATCTCGGGGCTCGGTATTCGTCCTGAATGGCGCTGCCGCCATGCCCACGAGCTTTCGGGCGGAGAGCTGCAGCGTTTCTGTATCGCGCGTGCGCTGGCGTGCGCTCCGCGTTACCTTGTCGCCGACGAAAGCACGGCTATGTTCGATGCGGTTACGCAGGCGAGGGTCTGGCGATTCCTCGTGAAATGGTGTGAGGAAAACGGCGCCGGCCTCGTGTTCGTTTCCCATTCCCCGGAGCTGATTGATTACGTGGCAACGCGCACGGTTATGCTTGGGGGTCGTTAGGCTCAGGCTCCCGGACGCTTTGCACCATGGCGGCGTGCTCCTTGGCGATTTCGGCCATGAGCACGTGAATCGGCCAAAGACGATTGTGGACAGTGACCTGAGCCTTGTGGGCGATACTCACGTTCGCTTCGCGCATGGCGGCGAGCATCTCGCTGAGCAGTGCATTCGGCATGGGACATACGAGCATGAATTCGTCGTGCGGCGCCGCTGCTGTGTAGGGGCTGCGCGAGGGTCGCATGCCCGGCATACCGGCCACCGCTCCAACGGGGTTGCCCAGGTGCTTGGGCTCAATGGTGCGTACGCGAATTCCCAAATCGCGCATGATGGCGCGCACGGCGTCGCCGCGCGGGGTTCCCCCGTCAAGGCCATAAAGCGCGACCATGGGTTCCTGTTTCTGAGTGTTGCGCGCTTTTGCGCCAGGGCCTTTTTTCGCCACGGTTTTCCCCTGCTTTCCTTATTGAAAACGCCCCGTATCCGATGCGATTGCAACGAATGCGGGGCGTTGTGTTCGATTGCCTTGCGACGCGCTTCGGGCTTAGCCGAAGTAGCGGTCGAGCAGGCCCTTCAGCGCTCGGCCGTGGCGAGCTTCGTCGCGGGCCATTTCGTGCACGGTGTCGTGGATGGCGTCGAGGCCATTCTTCTTGGCGCACGTGGCGAGCTCGGTTTTGCCATTGCAGGCGCCGAATTCGCATTCAACGCGCCATGCGAGGTTCTCTTTCGTCGAGGCCTTCATGTTGGGCTCGAGCTCTTCGCCAAGCAACTCGGCGAACTTCGCGGCGTGCTCGGCTTCTTCGAATGCTGCCTTTTCCCAGTACAGGCCAATTTCGGGATAGCCCTCGCGGTGTGCGATGCGAGCCATGCACAGGTACATGCCCACCTCAGAGCACTCGCCGTTGAAATTGGCTTTCAGCTGATCGATGATGAACTTCTTGTCCTCGTCGGAGATAGCCTCGTTGTCCTTCACGGTTTTGGCGTAGATGCCGTATTCATGCTCGGCGGCAAGCTGCTGCTCGCCTTCGAGCTTCTTGAACGCGCTTGCCGGAGCGTGGCACACGGGGCATTCCGCGGGAGGCTCGGCGCCTTCGTAGATGTAACCGCATACGCTGCAGACCCATTTGGTTTCCATATTCATTACCCCTTTACTTTGTGGTTCCTGCGGCGTTGCCGCTGCAGGCTGGATATCTTCACCGCCGTTTGCGTTCGCATAGATGGGCTCGAAGTCTTCGGCGCCATGCTTGCAAATCGGACAGATGAAATCGGACGGAAGGTTTTCGCCTTCGTAGATGTAGCCGCAAATCGTGCATTTCCACGCGACGATTTGGGCGGTGCCGGTCGTTTCTGGGGAAGTGCCCGCCGAAGCGTTCGCCTTCCTCGTGACATTGCGGTAGTAGTCGTACGTGATGGGTGTCTTCTCGGAAAGGCGGCGGGCTTCAACGGTTTCGCCCACGTACATCACATGGCTCCCCATATCGATGGCGCTTACGACGCGACAATCGAAAAACGCGATGGCGTTCTTCTCGAAAACGAGCCCGCTTTCGGTGCGCGATGGGTTCGTTCCGGGAATGGGCGCATCGTCGCTCGCGATGAACTTCTCGACGTCGTGCCCGCTTTTCATGCCGAAATGCTCAAAGTATTCGAGCGGCGTGGCCTCGTCGAGAACCGAGACGCAGAAGCGTCCCGATGCGGCGATCATCTCTTGCGTGCATGACCCTTTGATGCACGCGACGCTTACCTGGCGCGGCTCCGATGCCGCCTGAATGGCCGTGTTGACAATGCAGGCATTGTCGCGGCCATTGGATTGCGAGGCAAGCAAAAACAACCCGTAGCTGAATGCGTGGAATGCTTTCGTATCGATGGAATCGCTCATCATTCCTGCCTTTCTTCGGCGCATTTGGAGCAGAGCCCGCGGAAGAGCAGCTCATAGCCCGTGATAATGAAATCGGACGCAGCTGCCTTGTCCAGCGATTCTGCGACATTGCTCGGCAAGTCAACCTCGACATCGTCGACGCGGCCGCATTTCGCGCACACCACATGGTAGTGGGGGCGCAAGGTATCGTCGAAGTGATCGGCGCCGCTGTTCACGCGCACTTTGAGCGCTTGGCCGTTGTCGGACATTTTGTTGAGGTTGCGGTATACCGTCGCTCTGCTGATGGAGGGAAATTCGTCCTTCATGGATTGATAGACCTCATCGGCAGTGGGATGGCTGCCATGGAGTTTGGCAAGCTGCCCTGCGATGATCTTCTGCTGAACGGTATTTCGTTGCGCCATGGTGACCTCCTCTCGGCATGTTTAATACTATATGCCAAATGAGATTAAATATCAATAAGATTTTTTCTTCGTGTCGAAAACGCGCAGGAAGGTTGGCTTGCGGGCTCCGTTTTTTGAAATGGGGTACCATCGATGCTTTCGTATTATCTATGTATGGAGGATGCCATGCGCACTGCCGCGTCTCGTTTGCCAAAGGGCTTTTCGCTCGAAGATCGTCTTGCCGCATGCGCGAGCAACGTTGAATCGCAGCCGAAGAGCCGTGTGGGGCAGTGGCGCTTTTGGGCGCCTTCGGGCGAGCGCCGCAGCGAGTCGTTTGCTTCCGTTGTGCTCGATTTGGGCTGCGGCAAGGGCGAGTATACGGTCGAGTGCGCCGCTTCGCGCCCCGATGTGTTGTTCGTGGGTCTCGACGTTGACGGCGTATGCGTGATGCGCGCGGCGGAGCGCGCCATCGCGCAAGGAGTGCCGAACGCCGTGTTCGTGTTGCATGACGACTCCGATTTGTCGGAAACGTTTGGCGAGAGCGAGCTTTCGGCGATACTGCTGAATTTCCCCACGCCGTTCCCGAAAAAGAAGAAGGCGCACTACCGGCTTACGCACTTCGAGCGCCTTATGTCGTATCGTGCGCTGTTGGCGCCGGGCGCGGGCATTCGCTTGCGTACCGACAGCATGCCTTTGCGCGATTTCTCGCTCACGCAGCTTGAAATCGCGGGCTACGATGTGCAGTGGAATACCGATGATGTGCGATCGATGTTTCCCAATGAGCCGTGGAGCGGATACGAGCATAAGCTCGTAGTGCAGGGCGCGCCCGTATGCGGGTTTTCGGCCGTGCCGGGGCCCGCGCCGGAAAACCCGCAGCAAACCGCGCCGCTCTCGCTTGTGAGCTACTTGCCGGAAGACATTGAAGACCTCACGTATGTGCCCCATGGCATGCAGGGGTGCGTCGAGAATATGAAAGGCCGCCGTGCGAACCGCCGAGCAAAGGGCCTTTCGGAATGGACGCGCCCGATTATTTAGTGCGGTGGGGGTCTCACTGCATGGTTATTTGTCGAGAATTGCTTTCGGCCTCTGTCGCGCTGGTATACTTTCCCCGCTAAACGCAACCGATTCGAAGAAGGTTTTTATGGCCGCGAAAGCGTTGATTCTTGCTGCGGGTGCTGGAACCCGTATGAAATCCGACAAGCCCAAGGTTGTCCATGAGGTGCTTGGCAAGCCACTCGTGCGCTGGGTCGTCGACGCCGCCCATGACGCCGGCATCGAAGATGTGGTCACCGTGCTCGGGCATATGTCCGAAAAGGTTGCTCCTCTTGTTGAGGGCGATACGAAAATCGCCATCCAAACCCAGCAGCTCGGCACGGGCGATGCCGTGAACGCTGGCCGTGAGGCGTTTACCCAGGCTGACGGCTCGATTGCCGAAGGCTCGCTCGTAGTTCTTTCGGGCGACTGCCCCCTTATCACTCCTGAAACCATTCAGGCCCTTATCGCCAAGCGCGAAGAAACGGGCGCGGCCGTGGTTGTGCTCACCATGCATATGGACGACCCGTTTGGGTATGGCCGCATCGTTCGCGAGGGCGAGGCTGTCGTGCGCATCGTTGAGCAAAAAGATGCCAACGAGCAAGAAGCTGCTATCACGGAATGCAATTCGGGCTTCTACTGCTTTGATGCCCAGGCGCTTTTCGACGCGCTTTCGCGCGTTTCGAACGATAACGCTCAGGGAGAGTACTACCTTACCGACGTGCTCGAGATTTGCCGCAATGACGGCCGCGAGGTGCTCGCGCTTCAAACCGTCGACGCCGAAGAGGCTATGGGCGTGAACTCTCGCGTGCAGCTCGCCCAGGCCACGCGCGCTATGCAGCATCGCATCAACAACCGCCACATGATGGCCGGTGTAACCATGTGGGACCCTGAAAGCACGTTCATCGGCCCCGATGTCGAAATTGCGCAAGATGTTGAGCTGTGGCCGCAAACCTACTTGCTTGGCGCGACCAAGGTTGGTTCGCATAGCGTCATTGGCCCGAACACCCGCCTGACCGATACGCAGGTTGGCAGCGGCGCTCGCGTTGATGAAACGGTTGCCATCGAAGCGCGCATCGATGATGCCGCAGAATGCGGTCCGCGCGCGTACCTGCGCCCTGGCACTCACCTGTGCGAAGGCGCCAAGGCTGGCACGCATGTCGAAATCAAGAAGTCGACCATCGGCAAGGGCTCGAAGGTACCGCATCTTTCCTACATTGGCGACACCACGATGGGCGAGAACGTCAACATCGGCGCAGGCTCCATTACCTGCAACTATGACGGTGTGAACAAGAATCACACCGAAATCGGCGACAACGTGTTCGTGGGCAGCGATACTATGATGGTGGCCCCTGTGAACATCGGTGCGGGTGCGATCATCGGCGCCTCTTCGTGCATCACGCGCGACGTGGCCCCCGATGCGCTGGCGCTCGAGCGCGCCGACCAGCGTGAAATCGAAGGCTGGGCCGCCAAGCATATGGCGAAGCTCAAGGCCAAGAAAGAAGCCGCGAAATAGACATTTTCCAATAGTGACGCTTTTGACCACGGCGCCTGGGGGGTGCGGACGAATAGTTGGACCGTTTGGTCCGGTCAGGAGTCCGT
Organism: uncultured Slackia sp.; assembly: GCA_934661005.1. GTDB lineage: Bacteria > Actinomycetota > Coriobacteriia > Coriobacteriales > Eggerthellaceae > Slackia. The sequence goes on along the minus strand of CAKUIK010000055.1, from coordinate 29 downwards.
ATGTACAGCCAAGACTCAAAGGACGAAGC
>CAKUIK010000054.1 GCA_934661005.1 uncultured Slackia sp. | reverse complement strand
CTTCGTCCTTTGAGTCTTGGCTGTACATACGGACTCCTGACCGGACCAAACGGTCCAACTATTCGTCCGCACCCCCGACGCAATGTGGTCAAAACCGTCACCATTTGCAATTTCGCACCGGCTCAAACGGCCTTCTAGGCCCGTAGGGGTGCAGCCTAGCTTTACCGCACTGTTCCCACCTGGGGTTTTGCAGAAACAATCCCCGACTGAAAAACTCCTGAGAACACAACGGGGATCGATTTTTGCGAATGGCGAGCGTTTTGACCACAGCGACGCGGTTCGTGGCCAAAACCGTCGCTATTCGCAATTTCGCGCCCCCGCTCCGCTAACCGCGAAACCCCGATTCACGCTGCAGGCATCTAGCTAGCAATGGAAATCAACCAAATCGAGCGACACAGGGCAGTGATCGCTGCCAAAAATCTCGTTATGAATGGAGGCATCTTCAACCGAGGCTCGCAGGGCCGCGCTCACCAAGAAGTAGTCAATGCGCCAACCTGCGTTGTTCTTGCGCGCATTGAAGCGATAGCTCCACCACGAATACGCGCCCTCCAACCCTGGATGCAAGGCGCGGAACGTGTCCACGAACCCCGCATCAAGCAAATCGGTGAACTTGCCGCGCTCCTCATCGGAAAAGCCCGCATTGCCACGATTCGTTTTGGGGTTCTTCAGGTCGATTTCCTCATGCGCCACATTGAAATCGCCGCACATCACCACGGGTTTCGGCTGCGCAACCTCGTCGGATCCCGTTCGCGGAAGCTCAGCCACGCACACATGGCCCTCACCCGCCGCCTGAGCCTGCACGGGCACGCCCGCAGGAATCACGCCAGCCTCAAGCCCTTTGCAGAACTCGCGAAACGCATCGTCCCAAGCCATGCGGTGATCGATGCGGGCCAAGCCATCTTGCGCATTCGGCGTGTACACATCGACCAGCCAGAACTCAGGAAACTCGAGCGCCACAATGCGCCCCTCCGTGTCGAGCTCGGACACACCCAAGCCATGGAGGGCACGCAACGGTTCGCGCCGCGTGAAAATCGCCGTACCCGAATAGCCCTTCCGCTCAGCGTAGCTCCAAAACTGCAAATATCCAGGAAGGTCGAGCTCAATCTGCCCCTCTTGCAACTTCGTCTCTTGAAGGCAAATCGCATCGGCATTTAAATCGAGCACCGACTCCTCGAAACCCTTCTTCACCGCGGCTCGCAAGCCATTCACATTCCATGAAACCAAACGCATAGCGCGCACTCCTCTTTAAAACAAAACGGGCCGGAAAACCCAGCCCGTCAAGTGTAACAGCCCCAATTTACGCGGCAAGCCGCACCGTAAATTATTCGAATTCGTTTATTTCTCCTGATCGGCGCCCTTCTTTTTGGAGAACCCGAGTTTCGCCGAAATATGCAGAATACGTTCATGCTGCCAAATCGCAAGAATTCCAACAACCGCGGCAATGCCGAACAGTATGGCGCTTTGGCCATAGTCGCCCTCGATAAGCTTGTCGGCGCCAAGGGTGCTAATGAGCACGCCCGGAATGCGTCCAAGATTTGCGAGCACCACGAAGTTGCGCATGCTCATATTCGTAAGCGGAACCAGATAGGTAAACACATCTTTCGGCAGGCCAGGAATGAGGAACAAGATGAACACCATAACGTCGAGCTTTTCGGAGTTTTCGAATCGCTCGAGCTTATTCATCCATTTTTCGGGAATCATCGCTCGCACGAACGGAGCGCCGAGCTTATGTACAATCGCGAAGATGAAGGCACTCGAAATCACGGCGCCCGCAATTACGACAAGGGCGCCGATCCATGGGCCATACATCATGCCGGCCGCGATTTGTACCACCTCGCCGGGAATGAAAGCAACCACGATTTGCAGGAACTGAAACGCCAGCAAAATGAACACGCCGGCGACGCCCGCATTGCGCACATCGTCAAGCACGCGCTGCAGGCCATCAGGCTCGGAAAGCTCGGCGATCCACGGTGCGACGAGCACGCACACGGCCGCCATGAGCACGAAAAACAATCCCAGACCTACCAATTTAAAAATGTCGGCCTTAGTCAGGCGGGCAAGAGAGGGGCGCTCAGAAACGGGGACTTCGTATTTTTCGTTGAAGGCTTCTTTTTTTGCTTCATATTTCTCGCGATGCTCTTCGCGTTTTTCCTGAAGCTCCTCGCGCTTTTCTTGAAACTCTTCTTTTTTCAGGGCAATCTTGCCAGTCATGCCCGACGCATTCATCGCCATCTGGTTCACCTAGTTTCATCAAAGCGCCTCACCCAAACGCATTGACGCCATTGTGACGCAAAAGACGGTGGCCCCAGGCGAAAAACCCGAATGCCACCGTCTTGCCGTAATTTCGTTAGATTGTCGTAACAATCGACGCGCCATGAAGCACGTGCGGTCGAAGAGCAACCACACCTGGCCAACTGGGCTATTCTCCCTTGGCCGCCTTGTCAAACTCGCTTTTGAACGCAGCGAACATGCCTCCTATGCCGGGATCCTTGCGGGAAGGCCCCTCTTCGGCGTCCTCGTATTCGTCTTCGTCCTCTTCTTCGTATTCGTCTTCGTCAGGCTCTTCATACTCGCCATCGTCGACGTCGTCAACCGAGCCGTCGACTTCATCGGCATAAGAGCCTTCAAGCTCGTCTTCGGCTTCATCGTCGAAGTCCTCTTCAGGCTCATCATCGCCTGCCTTAGCCTTGTCGAATTCTTCCTTGAACGCAGCGAACATGCCCTTGGCCTTTGCCTCGCGCTCGGTGACCTCCTCGCCCACTTCGGTATCTTCGCCCGCAGCCGCCTTCGAGAATTCCTCTTTGAATGCACCGAATGCGTCTTTCGTGGCGCTCACCTGGCGACCAACGCCTTCGGCGCCCTCTTTCACGGCAGCGCCCGCGGCAGCCGTCGCGGCCTCAACCTTGGGCTTCGCAGCGTCGGCGGCTTCTTTCGCGGCGGCAGCCGTCTCCTTCGCGCGGGCGCCGGCCTTCGCCGTGAACTTGCCAGCCGCCTCGGCCCACCCGCCTTCGGGAGAGAGCTCCCACACGTCATCGGAAACCAAAATCGCGCCCTTGAACACGACCTCTTCGCCCGCTTCGCGTGAATCTTCTTTCACGGCCAAATCGGCGCCCATGCCGCGCTTGAAGCCCTTGATGCAGCTCGCCGGCACTTCAAGCGTGCCCAAAAGCAGCTTCGCCGTGGCGCCGTTGTTGGCCTCCATGGCCTCAACCTGGCCCGTTTCAATATCGAACGTAATGTTGCTCACGAAACCGACCGCCGTTTCGTCGGCGGTCATAATCGGCAGGCCTTCCCACAAAACGCACTTATCCCAATCGAGACCCATGCTGCGGCATATCGCCTGGCCCGAAGTGGGCGCGTCGGGCTTAATGCGAATGCGGCCGTCAACGAAGTCGAAGCCGCCAAGAGCCACGAAGATATCTTTGCGATGGAACATCCACAGCAAATCGGGGCGCTTGACAATGAAGCCAATGCAGCGACGCTCGGTCGGATGAAACACGCACGATTTCACTTTGCCGATGCGCTTCGTTCCTTTTTTGCCGCCCACAACGCGGAGCTTGCGAATATCGTGGCTTGTCACCAGCTTCTTACGAGCCATGTCGGCTTCCCTTCCGTTCGCGAAAAGGGCCGGCGCAAGGCCGACCCTTCATTGTGCAGTGCCTGTATCTGCGGCGCTATTCCGCCTTCTGCTCTTCTTCGGCAGCCTCTTCGACTTGCTCAACGGCCTGCTCAACAGCGGCTTCTGCCTGAAGTTCTTCTGCGACCTGCTCGGCGTTCGCGGATGCATGCTCGGCATTCTTCGCCACCTGGGCGGCAATGCGCTCGCGGGCGGCATCGATCTTCGCGCGCAGCTCGTCGTTCTTTTCGGCAAAGACAGGCTTCACGCCTTCGGCAGCCTCGTGCGCGCGACCTGCAACGGCCTGAGCACCCTGGGCAATAGCGTCGGCTGCCTGCTTGCCGCGGTCGGACGCAGTCACGTATGCCTGCTGGGCGCCCTGAGCAACATTGGTGTACGCCTGCTGGGCGGAAGCGGCGACGTTCGTGTAGGCGGCCTGCGCGTTAGCGGCGGCAGCGCCGTATGCCTGCTGGGCATTTTGGGCGGCATTGCCGTAGAACTGCTGAGCATCGACCGCAACCTGCGCGCCCAAGCCCTGGGCCTGGCCCCACATTGCCTGAGCCTTGTCGGCCACCATCGCGCGCGTCTCAACGCCCGTGCGAGGCGCGTAGAACAATGCGACTCCCGCGCCGATCAATCCGCCCGCCAGGAACATACCGAGTTTATTGTTCATAGTTGCCTCCTCGAGTACGCGCCGCCGCCACGCAACGACGTTGTTATCGTATTGGGGTCATTATAAGAGAAAACGCCCGCGCGAACGCGAGCGTTGCCGTTATGTTGAAGCAAAGACCAAAGCGTCGAAAAAGGAGGGGGCGTACGTATGAGCCGCCAGCGCTTCCCTGTCTTGCCATCTGGGTAAGAGCCCCAAGCAACTCGGCGCGCGGATCAAAGCGCTCGCACACCGAGCTCGCACGATGCGCGCAAGGCGCCGAAATCGAACTTTGGCCCCTTAGCGAACGCGCGCAAGCAGGGCGTCGTTCAGCTCGCGCAGTGCTACGGCGAGGGCTTGGCGGGCGATGGCTTCGTTTGCATAACTCACTTGCACGCACGCCTTGCGCTCGGCCCGATTCGTCCACGCGGTTTTGCCGACAAACACCACCTTGTGCGACGACGCATCAAGGCGCGCCTGTTCGTCAATCACTAAATGCTCGAACAAATGCGGAACCGACGTATTCGCCGCTACGCTCATGAACGTCTCACCGCGCTCGTTCACGCACGCGTGCGACAAAATATGAGGAAAGCGCGGCAGAAGGTCGGCGATAAGCGACGGCGTCGTAGAACAAAATGCCTCGTCGAAGAGCTCCATATAAGCAATCATGCGATCGGGACGAACCTCGATGCTCTCGATGCGGCACGCCCATCGAAACGCATCGGGAGCGTTAGCGGCAACGGCGCTTTTGCGTTTAGGGAACACAGCACTACGCCCCCGAAGCCGCGCCCATCGCGCCTGGTTTCACGGCGTTTGATCCAGGAGTCAAATCTCCCGAGTTCGAATTCAGCGCCTCGGCGATCTTGGCGTTTTCTTCCTCATCTACCGCAGAAGTCGAAGATGTCGATTCTTCTGGAGCTTCTGCAGTTTGCCCCGAATCGACGGCCGCTTCCTCCGAGGTTTCAGCGGATGCCTCGGGCGCAGATTCGCTCGATTCGCCATTACCCTGCGCTTCGGCGTTTTCCTGATTTTGACCCGCAGCATTCCTAAGAACGGCAGCCTCATCAGCGGAAAGCACTCGAGGTTCCCCATCGGTCGAATCGGAGTATTTTTGGAGCACCGTTTGCGAGCCATCGGATTCCGTAATGGTCAGTGTCGCCCGGTCGCGAGAAAACTCATACGAACCGCCACCCGCGAGGTCGACGAACGAATACGAAATCGTCTTGCCCTTCGTATCCAAGGTGTATGCGAAATCGACCGAATCGGGCATATGGATTTCTTCGGCATCGATCACGACGAAAGCGGTGCCGTCGGCGGTAAGCCATTCTCCCTGGATGTCAGCAGCGTCGTCAAAGCGCAACCAGGTGTCCCATGCCCAAAACGCAGCGACTGCGGCGCACGCAACGAGCACCGCGGCAAAGCACAACGCCACAATTTTGAGAATATGGTTGCGCCGTTCATGCGATTGAGGCTTCGCGACCGAGCCCTTGCGCGAAGGGCGGCCGCTCGATGCCGAGCCCTGCTCGGAAGAGGAATCGGCGCGAGCCGTCGAGTTCAATGGCGTATCGGATGCAGGCGATGCGCTGCCGCTGGAAGCGTTCGCCTCGCCCGCGTTCTGCGAAAACGCCGAAACGCGCGAGCCGTCCGCCGCTTGAGTGGCGGATGGCCCCTTGCCCGCCGCGCTTGCAGCCGCCCCGCGAGCCGTTTTTTCTTTCAGCGATTTTTTCTTGCGCGATTTCGCCGCGGCCTTCCGGCCGAGCCATTCACCCGCAGCGGCTTCTGCGCTCGCGGCGTCTTCGCCCAGGTCAAACGAATCGGCGGGTTCGAGGAATTCCATCGTGGGCTGAGGGTTGGACTGACGCACAGACGGACGCACGCTAGGAGCGTTCGAACGAAACTTGACCATTCCTCTTGCAGCCCTTTCCTAAAACCACTACGAACCCCACGCCGAACCGAGCAGCGATTCCACGTCGCTTTGCGAAACCTGCCAGCCGTCATCGCCCCGCTCGAGCGTAAGCAGCACGCGTACCGTACGCGGCTTTTGCTTATCGATCGAATTGAGCAGCGCTTCTTTCAAATGCGCGCAATAGGCGGCCTCGTCGTCGTAAGACAAGGCGTCGCCTGCGACTTCGCGCGCGAACGAGTCGACCGCGCTCATGATGTTTTTCGAGGTCACATCGACATCGACCCATGCCATGCCGTTATATACGTCAGCCTGAACAACCTTGCATTCGAATTCCGAACGCAAGCGCGGAGCCAAATCGGACGCGTCGATATCAAGTTCGGCAAGCGAGTAGCTGTTCTCGGCGATGCCGGCGTCGTATGCGCTCACGAATTCCTGGGCACAATCGAAGAACTGGCCATCTTCATCGGCAGCAAGCGCGTTGAGGGCCTGCTGCACATCGGCCGTTGCCCGCTTTGCCTCGTCGCTTTTCGAGGAATCGTCCGAAGAAGACGAACCGGCGCTCGATGCGCTTTGCGACGAGGCGTCGCCCAAGCGGGTATCGAGGGGAGACTGCTGGGCAAAATCGAAGGCACGCATGCCGAAAATCAACGCGGCAACAGCGACACACGCAGCAGCCAACGCAACAACCGTGGAGGTCGTAACCACGCGTTTGCCGCCGCGCGCCTGCCCCTTTGGCTTCCCCTTCCGCTGAGGCGCAACCGAGCCTCGCGCGCTCTCGCCTTCCTCCCGATGCTTCTCATTGGGCGCAGGGGTCGACAACTCCGGCGCGATTTTCGGCGGCGGAGGAGGCGGGGGCGCCGCAGCGCCCCGTGTATCGCGGTGAGGTTCGGTCATTGGCGTGCCTTTGCGCTTTTATGCCTCGGCCTTGATGTATTCCATGCCGCCCATATAGGGAACCAGCACGTCGGGCACCTTGATGGAGCCGTCGGCCTGCTGATAGTTCTCCAGAATAGCGGCCATCGTACGACCTGCGGGCAGGCCAGAACCGTTCAGCGTGTGAACATAGCGCGTGCCCTTGAAGTTCGCAGGGTCGCGATACTTGATATTCGCGCGGCGCGCCTGGAAATCGCCGCAGTTCGAGCAGCTGGAGATTTCCTTGTATGCGTTGTAGCTGGGCAGCCAAACTTCCACGTCATAGGTTTGACGTGCGGAAAAGCCCAGGTCGCCCGTGCACAGCGAAATAACGCGATAGGGCAGTTCGAGCTGCTGCAGCAGGTATTCGGCCTCGGCCGTCATGCTTTCGAGCTGGGCATCGGAATCCTCGGGAGTGGCGAACTTCACCATCTCGACCTTGTCGAACTGGTGCTGGCGAATAATGCCGCGCGTGTCGCGACCGGCGGAACCGGCCTCTTCGCGGAAGCACGGCGTGAATGCGGTGTACCATTTCGGCAAATCGGCGGCATCGAGAACCTCACCCGCATGCAGGTTGGTGAGCACGACCTCGGCGGTGGGAATAAGGAAGTTGTCGCCCGAAACGTGATACGCGTCGTCTTCGAACTTGGGGAGCTGGCCCGTGCCGAACATGGTTTGACGCTTCACGACAATGGGCGGCCACCACTCTTTGAAGCCGCGGCTGGTGTGCGTGTCAAGGAAGAAGTTGATGAGCGCGCGCTCGAGGCGGGCGCCTGCGCCGCCGAGCACCGTGAAACGGCTGCCCGAGAGCTTATTGCCACGATCGAAATCGAGGATGTCCAGGTCGGTGCCCAAATCCCAGTGAGGCTTGAAGTCGAAGTCGAACTCGCGCGGCGTGCCCCAGCGACGACGCTCGGGGTTTTCGGTCTCGTCTTTGCCGACGGGCGTAGCGTCGCACGGAATGTTCGGCGAGCCTACCAGAATGTCGTTAAGCTTGGCGTCGACCTCTTCGCGCTTGGCGCTTGCCTCGGCGAGCTTTTCGTTAATCTGGCGAACCTGCTCCTTGGCAGCTTCGGCTTCGTCCTTCTTGCCGGCGCCCATGAGCTTGCCGATTTCCTTAGAAGCAGCGTTGCGCTCGGCCTGCAGGCTCTCCTCGGCGGAAATGGCCTCGCGGCGCTGCTCGTCGAGCGACGCGAACAGCTCGGCATCCCACGGGAAATTGCGGTTTGCCATTGCCTGGGCAACGGCTTCCTGGTTATCGCGAACATAGCGAACATCAAGCATGGCCTGGCACTCCTTCAAGTGACTGCGGCGCGCGCTGCGCCGCCTTCGGTGGCTTTGGCCCCCACGCGACGCGAGGGCGATAAAAACATATCGCCAGAGTATAGCCCAAACGCCCGCGCTTCAAGCCATGCGCCGCCTCGCCTGCGCGAAGGTTGCACAAGAAAGGGCTCGAAACCGTGCGGATTCGAGCCCTTAGCCACTCAATGACGGCACATCGCCGACTCTCTCGTCCGGCCTGAATTACGCTTCCGGCACGCCCTCAATAACAATGAATACCGTGTCGTCTCCCAGAACGAGGCGATCGCCCGCATTCAATCGCGACGACTCGCCCTCGTGAACGACCACGCGATCGCCCGTGGCGCCGCTGATGATTTCCGTGCCGTTCGTCGACCCCAAATCGCGCACAAACCAGGCCGCGCCTTCGCGCACGAGACGCGCATGATGGGCAGAAGCGCCCGCGCCCACGTCTGCGATATCGTCATCGCCCAAGGCCAGCGCGCCAATTTCAATTTCTCTGCTGCAAGGCGGCACCCAATGGGGAGACCCTTTCACATAGCCATCGACGACACGCAGAAGGCCCAAGGCCAAAGGAAGCGGCTCGACTTCGCGCGCATCTTCGGCGCCGCTATCGCGCATCATAACGGCCGGCGTGGCGGCAAGCCTTCCCCCATGCGCGGTTTGGGCATATTCGAGCGCGTATGCCGCCGCCTTGCGGGCGCTCGCCATGCAGCCGGCCGCGATGAAGAGCACCATGGCAACGTCGGCGCGCTCGTCTTCGGAATAGCCCGACCCGCACACAAGCCGGTCGAACACATTGCGCAAGACGCTCGCATCTTCGCCAATGCGCGAAAGAGCCGATGCCATTTCGGGAATCCCCTGGTCGCGAAGCATGATAAGCACATCGGAACCCTGCATGCAGCGATTAGAACGCGAACGCAAGCGCGCCATCACGCGCAAGGCGGCCACGCCGTAATCGCAGAAATAACGTTCCTGCAGCGAGCCTGCCGGCGCATGCACAATGAATCGAGAAATCCATGTTCTATCGCCAACGCGGCTCACGGGGCTGCGGCCATCCGAAAGCGGGCGATTCGACAGAATGAGGCTCGCAAGCTCCTTGTAGCTGATACCGGCACGCTTTTTCATCACGTCGAACAAGGCGCCGCAGGGCGTAGGATTGTTATTCGCCATGTTCGCCTTCCTCTCCCGAAGCTTCCGAAACCGATTCTTCTTGCCTAACCAAAGCATCCTCGCAAGCCGCATCGCTTCGAGGCTTTTCCAATGCTGCCCTCACACCACCAAGCGCGCCTCGAGGCGCGGCGGTGCCCGACGGAAGCGCACTGCGCATTTTCGCACGAGCGGGGCCATATACCACCGCAAGCGCGAAATCGGCCACAAACGGACACCATGCCGCCGCGGCCGCCGCGAACAGAGCCGCCGCCAAACTCGCATGCGCGCTCGAAGGCGATACCGTCGCATTCGACAGAACGAACCCCTCAAGCACGACGGCCGCGGCGATGCCAAAACTCGCCCGAATGAACCCGGCGCGCGAATGCAGGCTCGAACCGCGCAAAACAAAACCAAGCGCGGCAGGGGCAGCAAGGGCGAGGGCGACCATCCCGAATCCAAGCTCGCCTTGCCATTGCGCGCCTAGCAGCGATATGCGCGCCTCGAGGCCACCCGCCGAACAGGCCGCAGACACCGCCACGGCAACAAGCGCCGCCGCAGAAACCGTCCATGCCGCGATGCGCACCGCCGAACGCGCGGCGAACAGCTCGCGCATCGATCCTGCGCCCGACCCATCAAATGTGCTGGGAATAAGCGGTTCGCCCTGAATCGAAAACACAACATTTTCCAAATAGTGGCCGCAAAAGGCCGAAAACGCGTTAAACGCCTCGCGCGCCGTAGGGCGTTTATCCTGGTCGGCTGCAAGGCACGCCAAAAGCACCGCCGCAAGCTGCTCATCGACAAACGCAAGGGCGTCGCGCACCTCGTCGGCGTCGGTGGCCTGCGCCGTATTCGCGCACGCGCGCCGAAGGGCCTTGTCTATTTCGGGCTCGCACAAAAGCACCGCCGCGATATCGGCCGCCGCGGCATGGGCGAATGTGGGTCGAACAGGCGCCGTTTCGGTTTTTATGCGATAGGGGGAAGATGCGCGGCCCGATGCATCGGCGCCGCGGTTCGACTCCCTTTTGCCGGCCGAACCAATTCCGCCTACTGCCTTATTGAAGGCGGCCGCGTCTTGCTCGAGCGACGTTTCCAAATCGAACGGCGCACGCCCGCACGCAAGCCGGTATACCACGCTCGCCATCGCATACACATCGATTTTGGCCGACTTGCGCAGCGCGTCGATTCCCGCGACATCGTCGGTAAGCATTTCGGGCGGCGCGAAATCGACCGTCGCCTTGCGCGTAAGGGCGCTCACGCTCGTGAACGACGAGCCCTGCACCTCTTCCGGCGTCGATGAGCCAAAATCGATAAGGCATACGTCGAAAAAGCCCTCTTCGACCTGCTCGGCAAGGGAAAGGCGCGATGTGCGAACCATGACATTGGCAAGCGAGATGTCGCGATGGACGAAGCCGCCTTCTATGAAATCGAGATGCGCAAGCAGATCGAACACGTCGCGACCGATTTGGGCAGCCGTAAGCGTCGACATGCGTCCCGACCCGTCAACCGAGAGGACATCGCACACATGGGCCAACGTTTCGCCGCACACCCACTCCATAGCAATGGCCGGCATGCCTGAGACCTCGCCCATTCCGTATAAATGAGGGAATCCCTTAAGGCCAGAAACGGCCTTATGACATTCGAATTCTTGGCGAAACGCGCTCTTCAGGCTCGCTTTGTAGCGCTCGTATTCCGCTTCGCTTGCCCGCTCGTCGCGCTCGGGCACAACAAGCGTTTTCAGCGCGAACTGCTCGCCCAGCACGTTGGTCGCGCGCACGACCGAGCCAATGCCGCCGCGGCGACGCGTTGATTCGTCCACGAAAAGCGTGCTGAAGCGACGCTTATAGGAGTCGAGCGCCGCGCCCTGCATGCCAACGGCGGGCTCGAACTGCGTAACGGACACCACCCGAGCGCCGCTGAAAGGGTCTCCGCCCTGCTCAATTGAGGAATATCCCAAAGGTCGCGAGTCGCGCGGCCCCGAAAGCCACCCGCTCATGCCAGGCTCCTCGCCTTATCTTCGTGCGCACGGTAACTCGCATAGGCCGCCGAAGTGTCCACCGCGTTCGCCGTGCCCGACTGCGCCGCCCGCGCCCACTGCTGCACGAGCGGAGCCGACATAGCGCCCAAATCGTTCACCATATATTCGATTTCTTCCCAAAAACGGTAATAACGCGAACGCTCGGCCACGGCGACTTTCATGTTGAGCGCCGCCTTCATAGAATCGATCGAGCTGTCGTACGCAAGCATGTCAGAATACCATTGCGCGGCATCGCTGAAATCGCCCAGGTTGGCATCGTATTGCAGATGCCCCGACGATTCACGCAGGCTGCCCGAAAGCTGCACGCATTGGTTGAATTGGCCCACGAGAAACGCGTGGAACTCGTTTTCTTCGGCGGCCGAGAGACTTGCGTTGGAAGAGTCGCCGCCAGAGAACGAATCGTCGGAACTCGAGCCGCTTGACCCCGAAGCGTCACCAGAAGAACTCGAGCCGGCAGAATCACCGTCGCTCGACGACTCGCCCGAAGCGGAGTCGTTCAAACCAGCATCTTTCGTCGCGGCAGATTCAACCTTCGTCACCGCCACCTCCGCCGAACGGCCTACAAGCGTGAAAAAGCTCGATTGCGCCAACGAAGACGAGTTCGAGACACCGGAGGATTCGTCAGTCGCGCCGGCAGAAGAAGTTTCGCTCGAAGAGCCGCTCATGAGTGCTCCAATAATGCCCCCAGACGACGAGGAGCTACTTTTCTCGACATATGAAGCGGCATACGAACTCGGTGCGGAAAAGCCAGGGAAAAGCACGGCATACATCATCGAGCTCGAGAACAGGAGCACGAACGAAAACGTCATGAGCGATGCGGCTGACGGAGCAAGCTTCACGCGCTTGCGCGGATTGACCACCGGCACCTCGCCGCCCAACCTCTTCAAGCCACACCCGCCTTCCTCTTCGAACCATACTCAATGCATCAATAATTATGTATGGTATCGCAATGCTTGCCAGGCTTCACCCCCCCCATGCACATAAAGCGGATTCCCTTACCCGGCCGCGTACCCCGGCAAGGCCGGGCAAGGGCGAACGCGTGCACAGGCCTAGTTTCGAAGCATTCTTGCGAGAAAACCGATCCATGCATCCCCAAAAGCGCATAGGACCGCCCTGGACGCAGCGGCCGAGACGCGCAACCCCTCCTACCGCAGGTTATTTGGTTCTCTTCGATATAGGCAAGTCTCGCCCAACTTCCGCGCGCAATCGTTTAGAATCGCAGAAGCGCAAAGCGCAATTACTCGTTTCAACTTAGGAAGATCGTCATGAGCATACAGTCGCTGTACCACTTTTTCTTCGAATCGTTCGCTGGTGTGGGCATTCTGGTGCTTGCAGGCCTCGTGATTTCCGTTTTGGTGTGCGTAATCATGGAATGGCGCACTCGCCAAGCGTTCAAAGACCGCGGCGAAGTCGAAGATGACGATGACGATTTCACCTTCTTCGACGATGATGACGAGGACGAATAGCCGCCCAAAGAAAGCGCGTCTCATCAAGACCATCGCCCCATGAAATGCCGGCCATTGCCGGCATTTTTATTTGAGGAAGAACCGTGTTGCGACACGGCGCCCTTCTACAAGCAAGGCGCGGCCGATTCGTCTCACGCGGTGAGGGAAGGCGGCAGATCGCGCATGCGTCGTGTCCTTCGCGCGCGTCGCGAAAGCCTAGGCGCGAAAAAGCAAAAGCCGCAGCAGCCCATGAACCCGCCGCAATCGCCATGCGAGAGATTCAGAAATCTCACTTTTTTCGAAAAAAGTGCTTGCATCGTCAAACCGCTTCGACTATAGTACTAACTCGCTTCGCAAGAAGCCACGCGGGTGTGGCGGAATTGGCAGACGCGTACGGTTCAGGTCCGTATGGGGGCAACCCCATGAAGGTTCAAGTCCTTTCACCCGCACCATTGAATTTTGAAAGCCGCTCTTCTGAGTGGCTTTTTTGTTTTGCCTTGCATCACCGTCCTGGAACTCAGCTGGTGATCAACTGCATATATTAGCTTGAGTTATAGGACGGAAAGTGTGTCCAAAAAGGTGCGTTGACGCAGGTCAACACACCTTTTTCATGCCAGGAAATTCTATTTCGATCTGCAGCCTTTTACGCTTCCATTTCGTGGGCAGAAACCAAGTAATAGTGCCTGCCGTTAGCGCTGGTTTCAAGCTTCGACAGCTCATAGAGCGATTTGATCTTCAACGCACGAATAGCTTCATCGTCCTCAATGCACAGCGCCATCTCACACAATTCCAACGCCCACTGCCACTTTTCTTCTGCTTGCGCGGCTTCAACC
>CAKUIK010000053.1 GCA_934661005.1 uncultured Slackia sp. | reverse complement strand
GCGCGCGAGCGCCCGTCCTGCTAACTGCGAAAACCCTATTTGCGCCGCAAGTGTCCGGCTAACAATGAAAATCAACCGAATGCACATGACTTAAAAGAAGAGGCGAGTTTCTCAAACGCGCGGAGCGGCGATGCCCTTGCGCGGAGCGCTTGAGGGATTGGATGCGAGGGGCGGTTTTGCGTTAGTCTCGTGAGGTAGCGCGGCGAAACCGATTGGAATGTATTGCTCGTTTACGTTGGAATTGCGTGCGAAATACGAGGAAAGTGAGGGATGCGCGCGGCAAAATGCAACGAAGACAAAGGGGAAATCGCGCGTAGAACGCATGCGTGCGGGCAAGGTTTGGGCAAGGTCTCGCTGCGATGATGTCGTCAAGGCCGCATGAGCGGAAAGCGAATTAAGTGGGGGAGCCATGAGAAAAGGGCGAAGCCTTGTCGTCGGTGTGGTGTGCGGAATCGTTTGCGTGGTGGGCATGGTGCTGTATGCGCACGAAATTGAAATGGGCGTCGAGCAGGAGCGTGCCGAAGTTCTTGCTCGCTACGGCTCCGCGCAGGTGGAGGCGTATGTCGCTACGCGCGATATCGCCGAAGGGTCGAAAGTGGATTCTTCGAGCGTTGAGCGAAAGCTCATGCCAGGCGAGCTTTTGCCCGAAGGGGCCGTTACCGACTTGTCCCAGATTGATGCTCTACCAGCTCAGGCTTGTATCTATTCGGGGGAGGTACTGCTCTCGCAGCGATTCGAACAGACGGATGGGTCTGTTTTGCAAGTACCCGACGGGTTGTGCGCAGTGAGTGTACCTGCGAAAGCGGTTTCGGCTGTTGGCGGATCGGTTCGCGTGGGCGACAAAGTGAATGTGTATTCGACTTCGGCGAAGTCGACCGATTTGCTTGTTGCCAATGTCGAAGTGCTTGCAACGAGTGGATCGACGAATGCGAAAAAGAACGACGGGGCCGATGTTTCATGGATAACGCTTGCGGCGAAGCCGTCCGAGGTGAATGAGCTTATTGCCGCCGCGGGTGTGAGCGACCTGTATTTCACATTGCCTTCTGAAAAGTTTGTGGCAAGCGATGTCCGCTATGGCGCGAAAGCCCAGAACGATAGGGCGGATACAGGGGTGGCCGATGTGTCGGAAGCTGGCGAGGAACAAGTCGAATCGAGCGCTTCAAGGTCGACCATCGCTTCGGACGATGCGTCTTCTTTGCCTGGAGACGCACTCGCGGTTTCAGTCGGTAAAGAAGCGTCGGGCAGCGAAGGGCCTTCCGGGGCACAAAACGAACAAAAGAAGGAAGCGTGATTTTCGTGGCAAAACATGTGGTGCTGTGCGCGGATGAGGAATCGTTTCGAAACCCCGAATTGCTCGGTCTGGAAGAGGCGAGCATGCAGGCGGTTTCCTGGATCGAGTGCTGCACGACTGCGGAGGAATGCCGTCGCTTCGCGCGTCGAGATGGCATTGAGGAAGCGTGGGTTGTTTCTTGCGATGATATGGAGCCGCTTAATGTTGCGGCGGCGTTGAAGTATGACGATCCGTGCAAAAAGGTGTACGTGGCATGCGCGGAAAGCAACGGGTCCCTTGCGAGCAGGGCGTCTCTTGCGAAAATCGACGGAGTGCTTTCGCAAGAGGGGTTCGTCAATCGCTTCGTGCGTGCGAAAGGCCTTTGGGGCGCAGATATTCAGGCGAGCGAGTGCGGCGAAAAAGATGCGCGCTGTAACGCGAATTCCCTGCACGAGGAGGCGCCGCCCTCGAGCGCGCCGCATGAGGCAGGCGGGAGCGATGCGGGAAAACCTTGCGTATCGGAGCGCGAATCTCGAGTAGCAGCGGGCTCGGTTGGAGCGAGGCAATCGCAAAAGGAAAAGTGCCGTGCTGCAAAAGAAGGCACCGGCACGGTTGTGGCGGTCGTCGGGGCGAGCGGCGGATGCGGAAAGGGCACCATTGCTTCATTGCTGGCGTCATTGTGTGCGAGGGCGGGGCTTTTGACGCTTGCAATTGACGCAGATTTGCAGTTTGGGGACATGCATCGCATGCTTGGTGTGCGTGAGCCCATTCGAATGGATGAAATTGTGGCGAATCCGTCGCTTATGACGCGTTTGAACGAAGATGCGAAGTCGACAAGGAAGCCCTCCCTCGTCGCTGCGCCTTCACGTCTTGAGTCTTCCGAGGAAATCGCAGATGAATTGCCCGACATCATAGATGCAGCTCGTGGCGATTACGACGTCGTCGTGGCGTGCGCCGGTGCCTTTTGGAGCGAATGCCATGCTCGTCTCATTGAGTCGGCCGATTCGGTTGTGTTCCTTATGGACGCCCGCCCCACGTCGCTTGCAGCGACGGTTCATGCGGTGGAGTTGTGCGCGCGCATGGGGCTTGCGACGAGCGGCTTTACGTACGCGATTAACAAGCACGATCGCGAGAGCTTGCTTTCGGCGGTCGATGCTTCGTGTGCGCTGAAGGGCTCAACGGCGGTTGAGCTCTCAAATGGCCGACGCGATGTCGAAGAGCTTTTGGGCGCGGGGTTTGTGCAGGAATTCATTGAATCGAAAAACCCGCTTATAGGCGAGACGGCGTCGCTTCTTGAACGAATTCTTACGGACGACCAGGCGAAGCGCATATTTCAATCCCTTTCTTCCACCGGTAGGCGAGGGCGTATCTTTGGCAGAAGGGCGAGGCGATGACGCTTTCTTCGCGCGTTCGGCTCGCCGAAGCTGAGGGTACGGCCATTCGTGCGCGCGATGATGGTTGGATGCTCGACGAATTGAAAGAAGATGTTGGCCTCATTGTTCCGGGCGATGTGCTTGCGCGTCTTACGGACGAGAACCCTCGACGCGCGAGGAGCGAATTGCAAAGCGCATGCAAGCAGGCATTTTCTTCTCCGCGATGGGCGGGGCGCTCGAGCGAATTGAAGGCGCGGCTTTCCCGCGATTTGGAAGATATCGTATTCGGTATGGGGCCTTTGCAATCTCTGGTTGAAGACCCAACGATTACCGAGGTCATGGTGAATGGCACGTCGTCTTTGTTTATCGAACGATCGGGGCTTTTGGTGCGAGAGGCGGCGGTGTTTTCCGATGAGTTGCAGGTGCGTGCGCTCATCGACCGCATTTTGGCCCCGCTCGGCCGTCGCGTCGACGAGAGCTCGCCCATGGTAGACGCCCGATTGCCGGGAGGCCATCGCGTGAACGTCGTGATTCCTCCCATAGCGCTCGATGGGCCGACTATCACCATTCGCAAGTTCGCCAACACCACAATGACGCTCGGGGATATGCAAAGAGCTGGCTCTCTCGATAGTCGAGTTTCGCGACTTCTTGCGTGGGCTGTTCGAGCGCGAAAAAACGTCGCGGTTCTTGGTGGCACGGGTTCAGGCAAAACGACGCTGCTCAATGCTCTTTCGTGCGAGATTCCCGCAACCGAGCGCATCGTGACCATAGAAGATTCGGCGGAATTGCGATTTGCGGAGCACCCGCACGTGGTGCGTATGGAGGCTCGTAAAAGCAATGCGGAGGGTGTGGGTGAGGTTACGATTCGCGATTTGGTGCGCAATGCGCTGCGCATGCGTCCCGATCGAATAATAGTCGGCGAGTGTCGTGGCGCCGAAACGCTGGAAATGCTGCAGGCCATGAACACCGGGCACGATGGGTCCCTCACCACGCTTCACGCCAATTCGCCCGAAGACATGATTATTCGCCTGGTCACCATGGTGCGCTACGGCTTCGATTTGCCTGTCGAGGTGATTGAAGAAAACATTGCGTCGGCGATTGATGTCGCGGTTCAAACATCGCGTGCACGCGACGGGCGACGTTTTGTGAGCGCGATTGCCGAAATGCGACGGGGTGACCACGCGGCATGCGTGGCCGATCCGGTGTTTGTGAGACGATCGCTGGATGTTGAGGGGTCGTGGGTGCGGGCTCCTGCGTGGCTCGTCGGCGCGATTGACATGGGGATCATCGAAAGCGAGGAGGTCGCATCGTGGAGGCGGGAGTGTTCGCTTTCATAGCATATATCGGGGTGTTTGGATTCGCGTTTGTCGTGGGTCGGGCGGTGTCTCTCGGCTTCGAGCGTGCCATGGCATCGACTCGCGGGATCGCTTATGCATCATTGGAATCTCATGCCCAAGGTGCGCCAGCGCCGCAGGCGAACGGGCATTATGCGACGCTGATGTCGCGGATTCGCGATGCGGCGCGGCGCGTTGCTTCGTACTATGTAAGAAATGGCGTAGCGTCGCTTCTTCCTCTCGGGAAAAGGGTCGTCTCGTCTTTTTTAGGCGAGCCATTCTTCGATGCGGCGAAGTTTGCCATGCGAAAAGGAATCGGCACGACGCCCGGAGCACTCGCGTCTCTTTTCGTGGCGTCGGTGCTTGCCCTTGCTCTCTTGTCGCTCGTTGTGTTTCGGTCGTTTGTGGTGGCTCTCTGTGCCCTGGCGCTTTATGTCGTTGTTCTTCGGGCGCTGTTGGCTCGCGGTGTCGAGAAGGAGCGCGCTCAATTGCGCGAGCAGGTTCCTGATGCGTTGCGCTGTATGGAGGCATGTATGCATGCGGGCTTGTCTCTTCCGCAAACGTTTTCCGAGGTGGCTCAACAGATTGATCAGCCGGCGCGAGGCCTTTTCGCTCGTGTATCGCGCGATTTGGATTTGGGTTATTCGGTAAATGAGGCGCTTGAGCATTTTAAACAGGTCGCAGAGTTGCCCGAGCTTTCTTTCGTGGCCATGGCGCTTGATGTCCAGTACGCGTGCGGCGGCAGCGCCACTCCGATTTTGCGCTCAGCCGAAGAATCGATTTCTCGAGATTTGGATTTGCGCCGATCTTTGCGAGTGCAAACGGCGCAGGCAAAGCTTTCGGCGCAAATCGTGAGCGTTGTGCCGTTCGCGCTCGTGTTTGTGATTTCCACGGTTGACCCTGGGTTTCTGGCGCCGTTCTTCTCGAGCGCTCAGGGCGTTGTTCTGCTCGCAATGGCAATCGCGATGCTTGGTGGAGGCGTGCTCATAGTGCGTCGAATACTTGCTGTTGAAGTTTAGGAAATGGGCGCGGTTTGCGCTCGGTTGCGGCGCGGTGGCGCGATTGGTTGGAGGTGCGAGGTGGAAGTGGTTTTGCTTGGGGCGGTTGGCTCGTTCGCTGCGATTGCATGCGCGAGCTTGTTTTCGTGGGCCGTTGCTCGCCGTCGTGAGGACCGTCGCAGGAAACGCGCAAGGAGCGCTGCTGGCGTTTCGCAGCGGGAAGGCGGCGAGGGGAGGCGGCATGCGCTGTCCCGACGGCAAAAGGAAGAGTACGAGCTGGCGCTTGAACGGCATGTTCCAGAGATGGTTGACGCGTTGGCGCTCGGCATGCGTGCAGGGATGTCGTTCGAGCGCGCGTTTCGGTCGTATTGCTTTCGATTCGACGACGAGCTCGCGCTTTTGTGCCGGAAGGCGTGCTTGAAGTGGGAGAGCGGTTTGGTTTCGCGTGACGAGGCGCTGCTCGAGCTCGGGGTGACGAGTGACGTGGTATCGCTCGAGCGGTTTGCGAGCAATGCAGTTCGCTGCTTACGCTTTGGGAGTCCGATGAACCGAATGCTCGAGGCCCTGGCGAGTGAGGCGCGCGGGTGCTATCGGGCGAAGATGGAAGAGAAGGTGGCCAAAGCTCCCGTGAAAATGCTCGTGCCAACTGCGGTGCTCATCTTGCCGGCCATGCTGATCGTCGTAATGGCTCCCGTATTTTTGGGATTCGTGCAATGAAAGGAAGGAACCATGGTGTCAAGAACGGTAAGGAATGCAACGGCGCATTGCGATGCTGTGTGGCGGTGCGCGAAAGAAATGTGGGAGCGCTTGGCCGTTTCCGCGCGGCGCGCCACGGCGAGGGCGCATACGCGTCTCATGAACGAAAAAGGGCAAGGAACCACGGAGTACGCGATCTTGGTTGGGGTGCTTGTGGTGATCGCGATTGTTGCGATTACGATGTTCCGTCCGAAGATCGAGGAGCTGTGGAACGCAATCGCCAATGGCATAAATGGGCTTTGACGAGTACCCGAAAAGCGGTGCCGAGTGCGGAGAAGGGTCAATCGACTGTTGAATATGCCCTGGTTGTTGCGGCTTTCGTTGCGGTTGCTATAGGGATATCGGCCTTTGTTCGCGCAATTGCCTCCGGGACGCTCTCCAATATCGTGCTGCAATCGATGACCCATCGTCTCGCAAAGGGGGTTTTGGATGTGCTGGCGTTTTGAGGCCTCTGGACTCCTTCGTGGCGGGCGCGGTCAGGCGACGGTTGAGGCCTCTCTGCTTGTTCCCGTGTTGCTTTTGGGCTTGGTTATCGCCGTGCAACCTGGCATCGTCCTTTTCGATCGCATGGTCATGGAGTCGGCTGCGGCGGAGGGTTGCCGGGTGTTGGAGACGGCTTCTTTTGCGAGCGACGATGAGGTAATTCGGTACGTGCAGCGCAGGCTCGATGCGGTGCCTTCCATTTCGTCTTTTCATGAAGGCGAATGGCGCGTTGAGGTTTGCGGCGCAGGACAGGGCGGCCAGTGCGTTTCGGTGCTCATCTCTCATGAATACAAACCCCTTCCGCTCGTGGGACAGGGGATGGTTTTTCTTGGCCTCGTAAACGGCAACGGTCTCGTTCGCCAAGAGGTTTTTCGTGAGGCAAACGTGCATGACGGCTGGGCGCTTGAGTCGGAATTCGGGCTTTCGTTCGAATCGTGGGTCAATCGATGGGAGGAGAAGGCATGATGCGCATTGGAGGACGGGGCGTTCCCGCCGATCGCGGTTCGTCGCGCGTTGTGGCTGATTTATTTCGCGATAAGGATGGGTTTACCACCCTTGGCGCCGCGATTGCCATTCTTCTATCGTGCTCGCTGCTCTTTTTTGGGCTGTGGACATCGCGGTCTCTTTCGCGAGCGACGGGCGTTCAAGCTGTCGCCGATTCTTGCGCGCTTGCCGCGGAAAACGAGGTGGCGGAATTCGTGTTGTCGGTGCGCGTTGCCGATGCCATGTTGCTTACCCTGTCGCTTACGGGGATCTCGCTTCTGGGGGTTGGCACGGTATGTTGCTGTGTCCCCGGGGCGCAAACGGCGGGGTTGAAGTTCCTTGATGCGGGGCGTGCGATTTTAAGCAAGCGCGAAGAAGTCGCCCGCGCGCAGGAGGCTGCGCTTAATTCGGCTCAAAGGGGGTTGGTCGTTGCGGCTCAGGCTCAGGCGCAATTGGTTGCGTCGGAAAACGCTGGGGCCATTGGGCTCGATTCGATTGCCTATGTGGAGCTCGTGCCGCTTGAGGCTCCCGATGTGTCGTGTGGCGTGGGGTCTTCTGCAGCGCATGCTGTTCAGGTTGCGCTTGACGAGAGCACTTCTATTTCCGAAGGGGCGCAGACGGCTGAGCAGGCGGCTGAGCAAGCGGCCGAGGCGCTGCGCGAAGGCTGGCTTGCCGATTGCGGGGCGTACCCTGAGCCATGCATGCGCGAGCGCGCCGAGTCGCTTGCGGGCATGAAATCGGCCGAAAACCCTATGGCGAACAGCGCAAACACATGGTCGTACTCAATGGCTATAAAAAGGGCCCAATCATACTATCGATTGCGAATTGTTGCTGAAACGCCCGAGAATTCCAGCGTGGAGGAAGGTGCCCGAAGTGCTTTGCGAATGCGGTTCTATGAATACGCCAAAAAAGAAGTCGATGAGGCTTATGAGGTCGAAATGCCCGACGGCACAGTTAAGGTAAGCGTTCCTATTCTGCCGCACAACACGAGCGAGATGAAGTCGACCGATTTGTATACCGATGCGGTCTATCCCGTCTCGGGCGGCGCGTTGCATGCCTGGGAGGGCTGCCCGGCGGTAGCGGGCGTCGAGGGCTTGGGCTCAATTTCCGCACTTGATGCGGGGGCGTACTCCATATGCGAAGCATGCGGTTTCGATGCGGCGTCTATGGGAAAGGTTGCCGCAGCGTCAACTTCTATCGAAAACGGTTTCGAGCATCATTTTAGGAAAGTTGCTGAGTCGGCTCGCGATTATGAGCGTGTGAAAAACGAGGCAGTGCAAGCATCGGGCGAAGTGCGGAATTCGGTGGGCAAAGTGCTCGACGCTCTTGATAAAGCGGTAAGGGAAGCTGCGGGCAATAGGGTAGAAGCGTACCCGCCAGGGAGGTATGGCGCGCTGGCCGCGCTGGCGGGCAGTATGGGAAGCGAGCGGGGGGAATCGTTTTTTGCCGGTCCCGATCTGGGCGAATTCGCGGCAATATCAGCTGCCATTCTTGTGGAGGATGGAAATGAGGACGTGCTCGCAAACCTGCTCGACGGCGTAGCCGATGACATTGGCCCACCGCTTTCCGATGGCGGCGAAATCGTGCTTGCCTTATGGTCGGGTTTACTTTCGGCGTATGGCAAGGGCTCCGAGAGTGTGCGCGATTGCGTGTCCAACGTGCTCGATTCGATTCCTTTGGCAAGCGCGGCTGGTTTGGGCGATTGGGCGTCTGAAAAATTGCTCGAGCTTCTTGATGCGGCCGGCCTTGCGCCAGCGAATACGGCTGCCGCAAAGGGCGTAACGTCAAATACGCTGCCCGTTGCCGAGCATGGAACGGGTCCCGTTGCCGAAGCGGTGTGTGCATTGAAAGGCAGTGATCCATGAATCGGGT
Source organism: uncultured Slackia sp. (assembly GCA_934661005.1). Lineage (GTDB taxonomy): Bacteria > Actinomycetota > Coriobacteriia > Coriobacteriales > Eggerthellaceae > Slackia. The sequence goes on along the minus strand of CAKUIK010000053.1, from coordinate 5,483 downwards.
ATTGAAGGACGGGAGTGTTTTTCGTCCCGATAGGTCGGGCCGCCGTGCGTGTGCAGCTTGCCAGGAAAGCGTTTCGCGTTCGAGCCGACGAAAAACGCGAGCGTGGCTGCGAACGCGTTCCAGCGGGCAAATGACTGTTGAGTTGGCGGTGGTGTTTCCGGTCTTGCTCATAGTGGGCTTCATTTCGGTAAACGCATTCGTCTTTTTGGGCGATTGCGCCGCGTTCGATGTGGTGGCAAGAGACGCTATTCGGCTCCAAGCCGACGACGGCAATCGGGAGGCGCAAAGTTGTGCCGAAATTTGTGCTCGAATTGAGAAGGGGCTTTCCATGAACCATGAAACCGTAAGCGTGACCAGCGAAAGAACGGCTGCGGGCCATATTCGCTACGTCGCCAAAACGGCATTTGCGCCCCCTTTTCTCAAGGGCGTGCGGGTGTTTGGCGTTGTCGTTCCGATGCTTGAGCACGAAGTGGCCTATACGATAAGTCCCTATCGAGCGGGCGTGATCGCGTGAAAGCGGCGCTCCTCTCATCGTTTTTCAAGCGCGTTCGCGGGCTTTTGCCTGGGTCGCCCGCCCGCGATTCGTCGTATGCGGTGTTCGTCCCATGCCGTGACATCCATACGTTTGGCATGGATGCGCCCATAGATGTCGCGTTCGCCGACCATATGGGAAGGGTGCTTGCGTCGAAGCGAGCGGTAGGCCCGTGCGAACGCGTGCGGTGCGTTTCGGCAAAAGTTGCGATTGAGCGGCTCGCATCGGCCGAGCCGTGGTTCGAGGTTGGCGATAACGTGTTCGCCGATATAGAAAGGAAGGCTTAGCATGAAGGAATGTCCCGTATGCAGTGCGCGCTGCTTTGACGATATGGAAGTATGCTATGGCTGCTTGTTCGATTTTTCGCGCGAAGACGATTCCCCGGGTGGGCAGCTGGCGGCTTTTTCGTGCGAGCAGGAGGTCGAAGAGGCGGTAATGCCGTCGGTCGATTCGCGAAGCGTGGTTCCTCGCCTTGCGGAATTGCCCGTGCGGCCTTCGACGAGTGCTTGCCAATCGGGTGGAAGCATCGCGAGGGCCCAGCAATCAAGGACGGCACAGAGGCAAACGCATATCGTGGTCCCCCTGGAGGGGAATAGCGAGCCTTCCGTGATTTCGCAGGGATTTCGACTCGTCATCAGCTTGGAACCCGCGTCTCAGATGTGAGGCGACTGGCGGCACATCGCATTCCGATTATTACGCTCGGTATGATCGTCCATTTCGTATGGGATGGTTGAACCGAGCGTTTTTCTGTTTGGAGGCATTGTCGTTTCAGGGACGATGCTCCTTGGGTCGATGCCTTTTTGACCTTCTTGTGCAAGGAGGTGATTGAACTCGTTTTCATTTGCGAGGCTATTGTCCGTGTGTTCTGAATATGGCACGAAACGGGCTTTGACCGAGCATCGGCGTAAGGCCTCCTTCGCTCATTGCTGCTTTTCAATTGCGCTCCGACCTGGTATTTCGACTCCGATATTAAAACGCCTGCTCCATTTCATTTTGATAGCCTTCAGTAACTTTTATGAAAAGATAGCCAAAGCTTTCATTTTTTATTTCACGTGGCAAACTTTCGTGATATGGTTACAAGTCGTGATTACCTAGGGCTTACTTTTGGAGGCTACCATGGACGGAGCAACTATGGACTTGAGCGTTGAGGGCGTCGAATCGTCGCGTGGCATATCGGCTCAGCAATTGCCGCTCACGTTTGTGTCGGCTGGCGAAACGGCGAAAGTCATCAAGGTTCGCGGCAAAAACGACCTTACTCACCATTTGGAAAACCTTGGTTTTGTCGAGGGCGCTGAGGTCAAGGTAATCGCGGGCGTTCAGGGCGATTTGGTCGTTGAGGTAAAGGGCGCCCAGGTGGCAATTAGCCGCCAGGCCGCAAACCACATTGTCACAACTGCCGCGCGCTAAGCAATCTCGGTATCTTCCGGCGCATTTTCGTGCTGGATTTTGCTTTGGGCGAGTTTTCGCCTTTGCGGATACATATAAGGAAACAGGGCTATACGACCAAGAAGGAAGGAGCAGGTATGGCGGAAGAACAGGCGAAAACGCTCCGCGACGTCAAGATCGGCGACACCGCGACCGTACGCCGCCTTACAGGTGAAGGCGCGTTGAAGCGTCACATTATGGACATGGGCATCACCAAGGGCGTGGAAGTCTATGTGCGCAAGGTGGCGCCGCTCGGCGACCCGATTGAGGTGACCGTTCGTGGCTACGAGCTGTCGCTGCGCAAGAGCGAGGCTGAGAGCATTCTCGTCAACTAACGCTGGCATGGGGCCAAAAGGCCCATGCGTCAGTTGGCGAGGATTGGGCGCGCAGGCGCCATTTTTTAGGAACGCGAGTTTGCGATAGCTAACAAATCGCTCGTCACCTGGGGGTTCTTATGGAGGGAGGCTTCAGGATGACAAATTCGCAAACGACTGAAAGGCAGACAATGGGAATTCGCATTGCGCTTGCCGGCAACCCGAACTGCGGCAAGACGACGATGTTCAACGACCTGACGGGTGCCAACCAATATGTTGGCAACTGGCCGGGCGTTACCGTCGAGAAAAAAGAGGGTAAGTACACGAAGGACAAAGAGGTCGTCATCACCGACCTTCCGGGCATTTATTCGCTCTCGCCTTATTCGCCCGAAGAGATCGTTGCGCGCGACTATCTGCTTGATGGCGGCCCCGATGCCGTTATCAATTTGGTCGACGCGACCAATCTTGAGCGCAACCTGTACCTGACGAGCCAGATTCTGAACCTGGGCGTGCCCGTGGTTTTGGCTCTGAATATGATGGACCTCGTCGAGAAAAATGGCGACAAAATCGACATCGCGGGCCTGTCTAAGCAGCTCGGCTGCCCGGTCATTCCCACCTCGGCGCTTCGTGGTCGCGGTATGGAAGATGTGGTGAACGCCGCCATTGAGGCCGCAAAGGCTAAGAAGGCGCCCGAGTCTCAGATGAAGTTCGACGCCGCCGTCGAAGAGGCTATTGCCAAAATCGAGACCATTCTTGGGTCGAAGGTTTCCCCTTCGACTTCGCGATGGTATGCCATCAAGCTTTTCGAGGGCGAGCAGAAAACCATCGACGACCTGAAGCTTTCTTCGAGCGAGCTGAAGGCCATCGATGAGATTCGTGACGCCATCGAGGACAAGCTCGACGACGATGCCGAGTCGATTGTGACGAGCGAGCGCTATAACGCCATTTCGCACGTTATTGACAAGACGGTGAAGCGTTCGCGCACGGGCCTGACCACTTCGCAGAAAATCGACCGCGTAGTCACGAACCGCTGGCTTGGCCTGCCCATCTTCATCGTGATCATGTTCTTCGTGTATTGGCTCGCCGTTACGGTAGGCACGGGTCCTGTGACCGACTGGGCCAACGATGGTATTTCCGGCGATGGCTACCTCTACACCGGCCAAGCCGAGTATGAGGAAGCCGCGGGCGAATACGAAGACGCCCAGGGCGTTGTCGAGGCTTACGTCACCAGCATCTATGGTATGGACGAGGGGCGCGACGTTCCGAGCGATGAAAGCCAGGAAGTGCTTGACGCGCTTGCTGTTGCCGAGCCCGAAGATGATGCCGACGAAGACGCTGTTGCCGAATACGAAGACGCTCAGGCTACGGTGAAAGACTTCGAGGAAAAGGCTGAGTCCGAGCACGCTGTTGCCACTATGGAGGTCGAGAGCGAAGACGGCGTGACCGCCGAAGAGGAAATCGACTTCGATGCCTACAAAGAGGCCGTTGAGGTCGCCGAGCCCGATCCGGCCGATTACGGTCTGTGGATTCCTGGCCTTGGCGCGATTATCGCCGACGCCATGGAATCGGCCGACGTCGCTCCGTGGTTGCAGTCGCTCGTTAACGACGGCATCGTTGCTGGCGTTGGCGCGGTCATCGGCTTTATCCCGCAGATGATCATTCTATTCTTGCTGCTGGGCATTCTGGAGCTGTGCGGTTATATGTCGCGCGTCGCCTTCATCATGGACCGCGTGTTCCGCAAGTTTGGCCTTTCGGGCAAGTCGTTCATTCCGATGCTTATCGCATCTGGTTGTGGCGTGCCTGCCGTTATGGCGACTAAGACGATCGAAAATGAGATGGATCGTCGTATGACCATCATGACGACTACCATGATTCCGTGCGGTGCGAAAATGCCTATCATCGCGCTTGTGTTTGGCGCGCTGGCGACGGGCAATTCCGACGATACGTGGTGGGTCGCCCCGCTGTTCTACTTCATGGGCGTTGTGGCCATCATCCTTTCTGGCATCATGCTGAAGAAGACCAAGCTCTTTGCTGGCGAGGCTACCCCGTTTGTCATGGAGCTGCCCGAGTACCACATGCCTACCGTGAAGAGCGTGCTGCTTTCCATGTGGGAGCGCGTGAAGGGCTACATCATCAAGGCTGGTACGATTATCTTCCTGTCCACCATCGTCATTTGGTTCCTTATGAACTTCGGCGATGCGGGCGATGGCTTCGGCTTGCTCGACGCCGACGCGCCCGACTACATGGATTACAGCCTTATGGCTGGCTTGGGCAACCTGCTCGCCTGGATTTTCACGCCGCTTGGATTCGACAATTGGCAGGCCGCGGCGACCACGATTACCGGTTTGGTTGCGAAGGAGAACGTCGTTGCAACCGTCGGCATTATCACCCAGCTTTCCAGCTACGGTGAGTCCGACCCGGCTCTGTGGCTTGGCTTCGGTCAGATGATCGGCGGCGGAGCTGCTGCGATTTCTGCCTTCTGCGCGTTCAACCTGCTGTGCGCCCCGTGCTTTGCGGCTATGGGCACCATTCGTCAGCAGCAGGCTTCCGCGAAATGGTTCTGGATTACCATCGGCTATCTGTGCGGTTTCGCATGGTGCGTTGGCCTGATGATTTACCAGTTCGTGGGTCTCGCGACGGGCGAGGTCGGCTTCAACTTCTGGACCATCATCGCTATTGCCGTTGCCGCTGCTATGCTGTTCCAGATCTTCCGTCCCATGCCGAAGCAGAAAGAGGAGCAGGTGAAATAGCTCCTGCAAGTGAATACTTCGTCTTTGAGTTTTGAGCTAATCGAAAGGGCGCCCCGCAATTCGCGGGGCGCCCTTTTTGCCAAGAATAAAGAGGGGCGGTTTTGGGCAGATGCGCCCCACAAATATGGGGTGCATTGTTGTCAGCGTAAACGATGAGGGCAAAAAGTGACAAAAGTTGCGAATCTGGGGGCATTATGAGCGATCAAGCACGTAATGGAGTCGCAAATCCGAAGCTCAGGACTCGCATCAGGGAGCAATTTCATGCGGACAGGGCTTCAAAACCGTCAAAAATGGCCGAGCTCGCCCATCCTGCGTGTTAGATGCCAGCTTAGACGCCCCCGGATTCGCAACTTTTGTCACTTTTTAACGATTTCATTTACGCTGAGCCCCTCAACCCCAAAAAATGTCAAATATGTGACCCTTGGGAAACATTTCTCAATCAAGAGCAAGAAAACAGCAAAA
>CAKUIK010000052.1 GCA_934661005.1 uncultured Slackia sp. | reverse complement strand
CGGAATGGCAGACGCGGCGGTCTCAAAAACCGTTGTCGAAAGACGTGCGAGTTCGACTCTCGCCTCGGGCACCATTCTGAATCTGAAAAGCCGGCTTCTAAGGAAGCCGGCTTTTTCTTTTGCATCGCTTTTGACGAGTGCTGTTGCGAGCCGGTAGGGATGGCATGTCGAAGTCCCGAGGCAACTTTTAGTTGCCCTCATTGCTGCACGGTTTTCTTACGATGTGTTTCGGCGTAAGGTGTCTGCGTCAAGAGATTGGAGCCGTTTTGAGTATCACATGTTCTATGGCCGTGAGCAGCAAAAGCGGAAACACCAAATTGGTGGCCGATGCGTTGCAGCACGAGTTGGCTGACGCTGGAGTGCACTTTGTGGCCTCTTTCGATTTGGATGGCGTGGCTGCGGAATCGGCGCAGTCGGAAGGCGTCAAAAGCGCTGAAATTGTCGAAGGTGCTGAAGGGGGCGAGGCTGTCGAAAATGGCCAAAGCGTCAACGCTGCTGCGTCGGTGCCCGCCGCATCGATGCTTGCCGCCCAGGTGAGCGAGGCCGACGTGGTATTCGTCGGCTTTTGGTGCGACAAGGGCTCGTGCAGCCCCGCTGTGCAACATTTTCTTCAGGGGCTTGCGGGAAAGCGCGTTTTCCTGTTCGGCACCTGCGGCTTCGGCGAAAGCGACGAGTATTTCGCGCAAATTCTCGATAGGGTTCGCGCGTATTTGCCCGCCGACGCGCAGTGCATCGGCGGCGCGATGTGCCAAGGCAAGATGGGCGTGGGCGTGAAACGTCGCTATGAGGCCATGCTCGAGAAAGACCCCGAGAACGCTCAGACTCGCATGCTTATTGACAACTGGAGCAAGGCGCAAAGCCATCCGAACGAGGGTGACTTCTCGCGCATCACGGCTGCGGCGAAAGAGGCGCTCGCAAGCGTTGCTGAGTAGCGAGTTTGTCCAAAAAAAGAGGCCAAGGGTTCGTGCCCTTGGCCTCCTCGGTGTTGCAGTGCTGGTCGCTTCGTTTTCACCCTTCGCCTACAGCAGGCTGACGTTCTCGCCCTTCATGGCCTTGTTCATGGTGCGCACTGAACACATGGCGCCGCACATGGTGCAAGTGCTCGGGTCGTGCGGGTTGGTGCTTGCCACGTATTCTTCGGCCTTTTTGCGGTCGATGGCCTCGTCGAACATCGCGGGCCAGTCGAGGCGCTGGCGGGCGCGAGCCATGCGATCGTCCCAATCGCGAGCTCCAGGAACGCCGTTCGCCAAGTCGGCGGCGTGAGCGGCGATCTTCGAGGCGATAACGCCCTCGCGCACGTCCTGCACGCTCGGCAGGCGCAGGTGCTCAGCGGGAGTCACGTAGCACAGGAAGTCGGCACCGTTTGCCGCGGCAATCGCACCGCCAATGGCCGACGTAATGTGGTCGTAGCCAGGCGCGATGTCGGTCACCAGCGGTCCCAACACGTAGAACGGCGCGTTGTGGCACAGGGTTTTCTCGATTTGCATGTTGGCCGCGATTTCGTTGAGCGCCATGTGGCCCGGTCCCTCGATCATGACCTGCACGTTGCGTTCCCATGCGCGTGTGGTAAGAAGCCCCAGCTCAATGAGCTCGCTTACCTGGCCTGCGTCAGTGGAGTCGCTCACGCAGCCAGGGCGCAGCGCGTCGCCGAGCGAAATGGTCACATCGTATTCGTACAGAATGTCGAGCAGCTCATCGTAGTGCTCGAAGAACGGGTTTTCGTTGCCCGTCATTTCCATCCAGGCGTAAATCAGGCTGCCGCCGCGGCTCACGATATTCATCATGCGGCCGCTGCGTTTGAAGCTGTCGATGCTCTTTCGGTTGAGGCCTGCGTGGATGGTCACGAAGTCCACGCCTTCTTCGGCGTGTGCGCGCACAACGTCGAGGAAGTCTTGCGCGGTGATGTTAGCCAGGTCTTTTTCGAGGTAGCCAACGGCATCGTACATAGGAACGGTGCCGATCATCGCGGGCGACATGTCCACGAGAGCGCGGCGGAAATCGTGCGTTTTGCCGTAGTTCGACAGGTCCATAATGGCCTCGGCGTCGAACTCAAGCGCGGTGCGCACCTTCTGCATCTCGCATTCGTAGTCGCGCTCGTCGCCGGAAATGCCCAGGTTCACGTTGATTTTCGTGCGCAGCCCCTCGCCAACGCCATGCGCGTGCAGCGCAGGGTGGTTGTGGTTGGCGGGAATGGCAATGGTGCCGCGCGCGACGCGTTCGCGAATGACTTCGGCGTCGATGCCTTCGTCTTCGGCGACTTGCGTCATCTGCGGCGTAACGATGCCGAGCTTGGCGGCTTCCATTTGGGTTGAATAGGTTTGGGTCATGGTTGCTCCCTTGGTAGACGGACAGCCCTTGCGCCTCGCCGCGGCGCCTGCGCGCCCGCTTTCCGCAACTGCTGTCCGAGGTTTCTGCGCAAGTATAGCCGCTTGGGGTGCGAGGGGTGAACACGCTTCGCCGTATGGCGCGAATTCTGCACCAGTTTCTGCGGAAAAGGGCCTTTTCTTCAAGGAAAACGAGCGGGTGCGGCGCATGGCACGAATTGTGCTGCTCGCCTAGCGAAAACATGATGGGAAACGCCAGAAAGAAGGTTTGCGATGAAGGCGATCGAACAGGGCGCATTGCAATCGGCGGAAGGCCATTTTGCGGAAAGCCCCTCGCTCGAGGAGCGCATTGCTCGCATCGAGGCTCGCGAGCGCGTTGAAGAATTGCTTGCGCATTATGCGCGTTGCGTCGACGCGCAAGACGCGCAAGGCGTAGGCGCTGCGTTCACGGAAGATGGGGAAATGTGCAACCCTGGCATGCCTGCTTTGAAGGGCCGCGCGCGCATTGCGAAACTCTATGGGAAGCTGCTCCCGGCATTGCGCACGTCGTCCCACCTTATTGGCGCGCAGCAAGTTTTGTTCGTATCGGGCGAAAAGGCGCTGGTGCATGCGGCGTTTCAGGCGTGGGACTCGTATAAAGCCGACGATGCCTCCGATTGCTTTTCGTTCGGCTTCTACGAGGTTGAAGCGGTGCGCGATGCCGACGGCGAATGGCGAATGGCGGCGCTCAATATCAACTTCGCAGGGCAGCTCGAGGCGTCTGCCGACGGGCGCCTGCGCGACGGCGAAGGCGTAAACGGACGTTTCTGCGAGCAATTCGCCCGCCCGTGGCCGCCGGCGCCCAGGGAGTAACCGCCGCAGAGAGGCTCGATGGAGCCGCCCGGGGGCGTGGAGCCAGTTCTTAAAATGCCCGTTTATCCTGGGGTTTTGCTGCGTTACACTGAAGGAGTATTCGTTGCATCGTTAACCTGCGAGTAGGGGATAACCCAGGAAGAGACGGTGGTATCAATGGCAGCTCCCGAGACGTTGCATGTCCGCAACATCGTGCTGGTCGGACAAGATGGTGCGGGCAAAACCTCACTGGCCGAAGCCATGCTCTACATTTCCGGCCAAACGCCGCGCATGGGCACTACGCACGACGGAAAATCGTACCTCGACTACGATGCCGAGGAAATCAAACGCAAGTTCACCATGGGCACGTCGGTCGCGCCCATTCCGTATAAAGATTACAAGATCAACCTGCTCGACACGTCGGGCCATCCCGACTTCATTGGCGACACGCTGGCGACTATGCATGCCGCCGAAATGGCCATGTTCGTGGTCGACGCTGTGGAAGGCCCGCAGGTCATGACCACAAAGCTGTGGCGCGAGGCCGAAACCATGCGCCTGTCGCGCTCGGTGTTCATCAACCATATCGATCGCGAGCATGCGAACTTCGACGTTATCATGGCTACGCTGCACGCCCGCTTCGGCGCGCGCCTGGGCGTGGTGACCATCCCTATTGGCGTGGACAAAGATTTCAAGGGCGTCATTGACATTCTGCGCATGAAGGCGCGTTATTTCGAGGGCGATGCCGAGCGCGTGGAAGAAATTCCCGATGAATACCTCGAGCAGGCCCAGGTGGCGCGCGATAAGCTGTGCGATTTGGTTGCCGAAGCCGACGACGACCTTATGATGAAATACCTTGACGGCGAAGAGCAGCTTACCCAGGCCGAACTTGAGGGCCTGTTCGACAAGGCCATCGCGCAGGAGCTGTTTATTCCCGTGTTCGTTGGTTCCACCATCATCAAGCAGGGCATTCAGGGCCTTATGGAAGACATCTGCACTTACTTCCCGCATCCCACGGCGCATGGCCCCATTCCCACGGCCGATGGCGGCGAGGTGAAGGTTTCCAAGGAAGGCGAGCCTGCGTGCTTCGTGTTCAAAACCCTGGCCGATCCCTATGTTGGCCGCCTGAGCTTCGTGAAGGTGCTTTCGGGCACGTTGGTGCCAGGTCTCGAGTTGCTGAACGCGCGCACGGGCAAGAAGGAACGCCTGGGCCATGTGTGCGTTATGAAGGGCAAGGAAACTACGCCGGTGAAAAGCGCTATGGCGGGCGACATCGTGGTGGTGCCGAAGCTCGTCGAAACGCGCACGGGCGACACGCTTTCGGAAAACGGCGGCATTGCCATCGCGCCGCTGCCGTTCCCCATTCCGCAGTATCCCGTTGCCATTGAGGCCGTGAATAAGAAGGAAGAGGACAAGCTGGGAACGTTCCTCGCGCGCGTTGCCGAAAACGACCCGACTGTTCGCATCGAACGCCATGAAGATACACACCAAACGGTGGTTACGGCAATGGGCGAGGCACAAATCGACACCATCTTGAGCCGCTTGGCTGCCCAGGCGAAGGTCGAGACGAAGCTCGTCCCCGTGCGCATTCCGTATCGCGAGACCATTCGCAAGACGGCCGAGGCCGAGGGTCGCCATAAGAAGCAGACGGGCGGCGCGGGCCAGTTCGGCGATTGCTGGCTGCGCCTGGAGCCCAATCCCGGGTGCGGCTACGAATTCGTCGATGCCATCAAGGGCGGCGCGATTCCGGGCGGTTTGGTTCCTGCGGTCGACAAGGGCGTGCAAGAGGCCATGGCAGAAGGCGTTATCGCGGGCTATCCCATGGTCGATGTGAAATGCACCGTGTTCGACGGCTCGTATCACCCGGTCGATTCGAACGAAATGGCGTTCAAGACGGCTGCGCGCATCGGCTTCCGCGCCGCGTGCGAACAAGCGGGCGCCGTGGTGCTTGAGCCCATGGCCACGATGAGCATTGCCGTAGGCGAGTCGTTTGCGGGCGCGGTGATGGGCGACATTTCTACGCGCCGCGGTCGCATCATTGGCACCGACTCCAACGATGCTGGTGAGACGGTCATTATGGTGCGCGTGCCGTATGCCGAGGTCGTGAGCTACACGAAAGACCTGCGCAGCATATCGCGCGGTTCGGGCAGCTATACCATCGAGCTCGATGGCTACGAGCAGGCTCCGGCTGATGTGCAGAAAAAGCTCGTCGCCGAATACGAGGCCAAGCGAGCCGCCGGCAACTAATAGTCTGCGAATGCAGCCTGTTACATGCTCGCGGCGTTTGGCAGGCTGCACGCTCGCGAGTGAGACAGCGGGGCGGGGTGTATTCCCTGTCCCGCTTTTTGGTGCGGGGAACCTGCTAAATGCTCGTAGCATTTAGCAGGTTTTGGCGGGGAATGTGTTCAATGCTCGTAGCATTGAACGGGTTTCGCGTGCTCTTGCGCTACCATGAGCGCACGCATTCGTCGGAAGGCCCGTTCATGAAACTCCAGCAGCTCGTTTATGTCACGAAAGTCGCAGAATGCGGCAGCGTCACCGAAGCCGCACGCAGGCTGTATGTGTCGCAGCCTTCTATCACGAGCGCGATTCGCGACCTTGAGCAAGAAATGGGCGTGCATATTTTTGATCGCACGAACAAGGGTATGGTGGTTTCGGAAGAGGGCGAAACGTTTCTGGGCTATGCGCGTCAGGTGCTTGAGCAGGCGGAATTGCTTGAAGGCAAGTATAAGAATGTGAGCCAGCGCGTGCCCCACTTCAGCGTTTCGTGCCAGCATTACTCGTTTGCGGTAAACGCGTTCGTCGACGTGATTCGCGAATTCGATGCCGCGCGGTACGACTTTACGCTTCGCGAAGAGCAGACGCACGAGATTATCGAAGACGTCGCGCATATGAAAAGCGAGATTGGCGTGCTCTACTTGTCGGCGCGCAATCGCGAGGTCATCGGGAAGATGCTCGCCGCCAACGAGCTTGCGTTCGAGCCGTTGTTTCGGGCCGAGCCGCACGTATTCGTGTGCTCGAGCCATCCTTTGGCGTCTCGCGCGTCGGTCACGCTCGACGATATGGCCGATTATCCGTTTTTGTCGTATGAGCAGGGCAGCTTCAATTCGTTCTACTATTCAGAAGAGCTCACATCCACGCTCGATCGCAACAAAAACATTCGCGTGCGCGATAGGGCGACGCTGTTCAACCTGCTTATTGGCCTGAATGGCTATACGGTATGCTCGGGTGTGATTAGTGCCGAGCTCAATGGTGCGTCGATTATCTCGGTTCCGCTCAATATCGATGAGTATATGGAAGTGGGCCTGGTCACGCGCAAAGGCACGCAGCGTTCGGTGTATGGCGCGGCGTATATCGAGGCGATTCGGCGTCATATTCCGCAATAGGGTCGAGGCGGCACGAGGCGTGATGCGCAGTGGTGACTTGGCGGATTGGGGCCGGCGGCGTTGCGACGGCAATTCCGATTATCATCTCGGCGGCGCGTCCCGGGAAACTGAGCCTGGCGGTTTGTTCCGGCGTGCGGCCGTATGATTCGTTTTCATTCTCGGTATAGGAAAAACCTATCACGAAAGCAAGGTTATTCGTATTTCACAATCGCAAAGCAGACCCGCATACTGTTCGGCAGACATCAAACCAATTCGAACAGAGGGTTAAACATGACTGCGAATTCCGAAACCAATGCGCCGTTTCGCTGCGATATCGTTGGCAGCTTTCTTCGTCCTGACGTGCTGAAGCAGGCGCGCGCCGACTTCAATGCGGGCGTCATCGATGCCGCCCAGCTCAAGACCGTTGAAGACGTGGCCATTCGCGACCTCGTTGCCAAGCAGAAGGCTGCGGGCTTGAAGGTCGTGACCGATGGTGAATTCCGCCGCAGCTACTGGCACCTCGACTTCATGTGGGGCCTGCAGGGCATCGAACGCCGCACGAGCCGCGAGGGCTATCAATTCCATGATGAGGAAACCACGGCCGATACCGCGGTGGTTACCGGCCCGATTTCCGGCGAGAACCACCCGTTCGTCGAGCACTTCAAATTCGTGCAGGCGCTTGCCGGCGACGACCACGTTGCGCGCCAGACCATTCCTGCGCCTATTCAGACGTTCTCGGAGGTGACGCTTGATCGCTGCGACGGCCAGCAGGAAAGCCTGCGCGGCGTGTATGCGACCGACGAGGAGCTCGCCGATGCGATCGGTGCTGCGTATCGCCAGGTTATCGCCGATTTGTATGCCGCGGGCTGCCGCAATATCCAGTTCGACGACTGCACGTGGGGCATTTACTGCGACGCCGATTTCGTGGCGAAAACGGGCATGCAGGCCGTCGACATCCAAAAGGTGAGCGAGCTCGGCGTGGCGCTGAACAACGCCGCCATCGAAGGCGCGCCCGAAGACCTTGTGATTAACACCCACGTGTGCCGCGGCAACTACCACTCCACCTACGCGTTCGAGGGCGGCTACGACCCGGTGGCGCCGTATTTGTTCGCCCATGAAAACGTGGACGCGTTCTATCTGGAGTTCGACACGCCGCGTGCGGGCGGCTTCGAGCCTTTGGCGCATGTCGCCGAGGGCAAGAAGGTCGTGCTTGGCCTTATTACGTCCAAACAGCCCGGCCTGGAGGGCAAGGAAACGGTGAAGGCGCGCATCAAGGAAGCATCGAAGTATGTGCCGCTCGAGAACCTCTACCTCTCGCCGCAGTGCGGTTTCGCGAGCTGCGAGATTGGCAACAAGCTCACCGAAGAAGAGCAGTGGGCGAAAATCGCGCTCATTCAGGAAATCGCTGCCGAGGTGTGGGGCGAGTAACGCAGCGATCGTTAGCGATCTTGCACGGTGAAATAAGGAAATTGCCGTAGGGAAAAGGCGAGCCGGGAAATGTTCCTGGCTCGCCTTTTTGGCATGGCGTCAAGTTCTCGCCTCGTTCCTTGTTTGCGCGCAACGGTGCTGAGGCGTGCTTAACTTGTACGTATCATATGATACGTACAAGTTAAGCAAAGGGATGGACGTGGGCTGTGTATTGATGAGGCGTCAGTGAATCGATTGGTGCGGCGTGCGCTGCGTCGTATTCATGCGAAAAGGCGCTCGAAACAAGAGGGCGCCGCGCATAGGCATGCCTGGACAAGAGCCGGGCTCGATATGTTCGTCAACCGGGCGATGTGGGATTATCCTCTGTTTGGAGCTAGGGCCTGATCCGGTGTTTTGGCGGAATCGGCCGATTGGGGAGCGAGTCGGTGCAGAAAAAAACGGAGGCCCACAGGGAGCCTCCGTTTTGATTTTGCTATCGCCTAGCGACGTCCGCCGCGACCGGGACGATTGCCGCCCTTGCCGCCACGGTTGCCGCCGTTGGAACGGCCGCCGCCGAAGTTGCCACCACGGTTGTTGCCGCCGCGGCCGCCGAAATTGCCGCCGTTGTTGCGGTTCGCGCCGCCCTTGCCCGAACGCTGGAAGCCATCAGAATGGCCGCCGTTGCCGGGACGTCCGCCGCCGTTGCTCGGACGGTCGCCGAAGCCCTTGCCGCCGAAGCCGTTGCTGCGGTCATTGTCGCCGCGGCCGCGACCGCCGTTGCCGCCGTAGTTCTTCTTGCCGGGCTTGCCGCCGCGGCCGTCGGAGTACTGCTTGTCGGCGTATTTCTTGCCACGGGCGCCGCGGCTGCCGCGCTCGTTGTCGAAGAAGCTGCCCTGGTAGGCTTCGTTGCGCGGGGTATCCCAGCTGCCACGCTTGCCGCCGCGGTCGCTGCCGCCACGGCGGTCGTCGCGATCGTTGTACTTGCGTACGCGACCGTTGCCGCCACGCGTTTCGCGGAAGCCGTCGAGATCGCGGTCGTCGTGGTTTGCCATGCGGCTGCGCTTGCCAGGCTTGCCCTTCGCGCCGCCCTTCCTCGAGAAGGAATCGTAGGAGTAGCCGCCCTCGTCGTTGCCGCGCTTCTTGGACTTCTTCTTGCCGCCTTCCATGTTCGGCGTGTCGAACATGGCTGCGTAAGCTGCGTCGGCTGCGGCTTGGCGCTCGTCCAGGCTGCGCTTCTTCTCGCCGCCGTTGTTGTGGTGCGGATTGGCGGGAATGTACTCTTCGCCGTTCGCTTCGGCTTCGAGCTTGCGCTTGTGCTCGGCGGAACGCTCCAGGTCGCGCTTGCGGGCGCCCTTCTTGCCGCCTTTGCCCTTGCCGCGATCGAATTTGCCTTCGCCACGGCTCTTGCCGCCCTTCTTGCCGCGACCCTTCTTTTCCTCGAAGAAGTAGCTCTCGTCGTCGGCGAGCAGACGCTCATCGGCGCCCTCCACCGGCTCAAACGCGTCGGCCGAAACCTCGAACTGCATCTCGGGGATTTCCTGGCCCGTGAACTTCTGAATGCTGCGCAGCAGGTTGCGCGTGTCGGGCGTCACGAGCGACACGGCGAAGCCATCGGCGCCCGCGCGGCCCGTACGGCCAATGCGATGCACGTAATCTTCGGGCATCATGGGTAGGTCGTAGTTCACGACGTAGTCGACCTCGGGCACGTCGATGCCACGGGCGAGCACGTCGGTGGCGACGAGCACGTTGGTCTTGCCCTCGCGGAAGTTGGTCAGCGCGCGGCTGCGCTGAGCTTGGCTGCGGTCGGCGTGAATGGCCTCAGCGGGAATGCCGATGCGGCGAAGGCGCTTGCAGCAGTTGTCGGCGCCGCCCTTGGTACGGGTGAACACGATAACGCGGTAGCCGCCCTTTTCCTTGATGAAGGAGTTGAGCAGCTCGGGCTTCTGACGGCGCGTGGTTTTAATCACGTACTGGTCGACCTTGTCGGCCGTCTCGCCGCGGTGGGCGATTTCGACGATCGCGGGGTCGTTCAGGATGCTGAACATGGTTTTGTCTTGGCTGCGGTCGATGGTCGCCGAGAACAGCAGGGTTTGGCGGTTTTCGGGCGTAGCTTCGACAATGCGCTGAACCTGGGGCCAAAAGCCCATGTCAAGCATGCGGTCTGCCTCGTCAAGAACGAGCACCTGCACCTGCGAGAGGTCGGCGGCGCCGCGTTCCATAAGGTCAATCATGCGGCCGGGGGTCACGATGGCCACGTCGAGGCCGCGCTCGAGCTTCTTGATCTGCGGGCCGTATGCCACGCCGCCCACGAACGTGCCCACGAAGTGGTGCGTGTGCTTGCCGATGGGCATGCACGTGTCGGCGATCTGGCTGGCCAGCTCGCGGGTAGGGGTCACGATGAGCATGAAGGGGCCGCGGTCGTTGCCTTCGCGGTGGCCCAGCTGATCCATGGACGGAAGCGAGAACGCGGCGGTTTTGCCCGTGCCGGTTTTCGCGGCAGCGATAAGGTCGCGGCCCTGCAGCACCAGCGGAATGGCCTGCTCCTGAATGGGGGTTGCATCGGTGTAGCCGAGAGTGTCAACGGCTTCAAGGGTCTGCTCGGAAAGGCCGAGCTCAGCGAACGTAGTAATGACGTGCTCCTTTGGTCAGGTGCTTTAACGCGATGCGAATTGAATGCGAGGTCGCACGTGGCACGAGGCGAGCGGGGCGCGTTCGAAATGGATGCATGCGCAGCCGTTTCGACGAGCGTGGTGGACGCGGCGCTTGCGGCCGCGGGGCGGCGCACAAGAGCTGCGGCCTGAAGGTCGCAAAGTGCCATGCGGCGTAAAGCCGCAGCGAAAGTCAGGCGAGCGAGGCGCTTGCCTTGTATGCCATTTCTTTTGGATTGTTGCGCGAAATGCGAGAACAACCCGCCATGTGAGGCCAATCGTCGTGTGCGGAGCCCCGGGCGAGTTACATGGGGAAGCGGGGAGTCAATCCGCATTCACCGAGCCGCCAAGGCTCTTGGGCGCAATCGATATGCGATCGAATAAAGCGCGGTTAAAAACAACGTTGGCTATTATGCCTGGTAATGCATAGAGACTAGACCAATCGCATGCAAACCCCACAATTCCATGCGTTATGAAGATCGATGGGCTTAAGAATGGCGCATGTAAGGAAGGGGAAAGAGACGCCATTCGCCGTTAAGATGCGAGTTTAATGAGGCTCACGTATCCGATTGGATAAAATGGTGCTTGTTATATGGCATTTGTGAGGTATCAAATGGCTTTCAAATTAGCGCAACTCGAGTACTTTTGCACGGCGGTAGAGCAGGGCTCGTTCTCCGCGGCGGCCCGATTCCTCTTTACCTCCCCGCAAGCGGTATCGCAAAAGATAAGCGATTTAGAAAAAAGAATGGGTAAACAGCTCTTTTTCAGGGATGGAGGTAAAGCGGTTCCGACTTCCTTTGCGTGGGAATTCTATGCTAAGTGCAAAGAGGCGGTAGCCTTGCTCGATTCGTTGGAGAAGTTCGCCTGTGAAACATCTTTCGATGTATGCGACAAGGGGAGAATAGTCGTTGCACATGATTATCTTCCTTGTAGAGGTGGCGTTATCGATGAGGAAGACTTGTGTTCGCTTGAGAGCCATCGCCGATTGGCGATTCGGACAACAACAGGGGACTCTTGCCGTGCGTCCATAGAGCGCGGCTTGAGCGATGCTGCTTTTATCCTTGGAAAACTTGACTGTGAAGGTTACGGCTGCGTCCAGCTTTTTTCACTGCCGCTTGTTGTAGTGGTGGGTGCGTCGAACGCTCTTGTCAAGAAGGATTGGTTGGATGTTTTTGATTTTGAGGGCTTGCCTGTTGCCGAGCCTTGGGACTTTGGTTTTGGGTATCCGTACGTAATGGATTATTTCGAAAAGCATGGCGTTCGCCCTCGCTTCGTCGATGTTTCTGCATCCATGGAGGGTTGCAACTGGTTTCTTGAGGAGGGCGGCGTGCTCCTCGCTATTCCCGGAAAGGCTCTTGAGGAACGCTACGGAAAAATGCGTATTATGCGTTTTTGTGGCGAATACGAGCCGCTTATGTCTGTATTCCTTTTATGGAGGAGGGGGAAGGCCGATTGGTTTGCGTCTGAAGTAAGGGAATCGCTTTTGCGCGGCGAATGGCCCCAATCGAATAAGGAATGGATAAAGGCTTCAACAATACTTTGAGCCATACAATAATTCAGTTGCTTTCTGTTACCGATTCTGTCTCATATGATGATTTTGCCTGCAGGTTGTTCGTTTTGATCGGATGATAGGGAGATTCAAATATGGTGAAATCGGTTAAGGAAAAAATCGGAGTAGGTCTTTGCACGGTCGCTTTTGCATGCGCAATTCCAACTATCGGAGCATTCGCGCTCAACGATACCGTTAGTGGAGGGTGGTCGGAAAGTGCTGGCTACTATTCGGGTTCGATATTGAGTGACGAGGGCGGAATTTCGCCATGTAGCACTCCAAACCATTATGGGCAGGCTCAGATTGCGAATTTTAATGGAACCGACCACAAGCGGTCATATGGTTGGACTTCATGGCAGGGTGTCTATCATTACACGAGGGCGCAAATGGTACGTTGGGGCTCTGTCGTGGCGGATTCCGGTCGTTGCTGGGGCTGGAATGAGACGAGCGCATATTCCCCCTGGGTCGCTGCGCAGAAAGACGTTGGCTGGCCTCAAGCTCAAACGTACTATGGCAATTAGTTCAACCCATATGGCTTTATAAAATGCAATTGCATGTGAACTGTTGCTTTCGAAGGGGGTGGCGTCGTGCTCGGCGCGCGGTGCCATCTCTTCTTATAACTATGGCGGTTGCTTTACTGATTGTGACCTTCTCGAATTATCTTGATGTGCGTAGCCAAATAATGGTCGATATGGGTTTAGCCGAGACGTTGTTGAACGGCGCGACGGGGCAATATTGCGAAGACTCTCTTACGCCCAAATTAAGCTTTCTTGTTGTGGTCGTTGCCTTTTTATGCCTTACGGGGTCTGGCGCTATCGCGTGGCGTCTCTTTGGAAAAGATGATGCGGCATTGCGGGCGGTGGGCTTTTCGAGAAGAAGCCTTCTGGCGCGAAGGTGCGGATGGCTGGGGGTTGTGTGCATGCTGCCGATTGCCCTGTACGACGTGATATTTGTGGCTCGTGATGGTTCGCTTGTGACTGCTTTTTCTTTCCTCGGGCTTGCTGTCGTGTTCGTCCTGATTGGCGCAGTGCTATGCCAGATTGCAGAGGGGCGAAATTGAGTAAGGAATTAATGCGCGACGTGCGGTCCCATTGGTACTTGATGCTGTTGAAGGTCGCGATATGCGTTGCGCTCATGAGCTCGCTGTTTATAATCGCTTCTTTCGCAATGCCATCGCGGCTTGAATCAGAAGGCGGCCAAACCAAGGTCTATCGCATCGTTGATACTCTTTTCGACGCCTCCTCCTACAACAAGTTCATTTCGGCGCCTGGCTGCATCGATTCGATTGCCGACTTTTATAATGCGCTCAATGCGACGTCCCGGTTCGGTTATTTGTCCGTTGCGACACAAGCTATCCCGGTGGTCAATCATCGAGGCGGTGAAACATTTGAGGTATCTTACGGAGAAGGGGCGCCGAGCCAAGGCTACTTCAATGACCCGAACGGCGAATTGGCGCTCAACGTTAAGGCCGTTGAGATTAATAAAGCCGCATTCGAATTTGGCGGTCTGACGCTTTCGGATGGATCTTCCCCCGATTGGGATTTGATTAAATTCGATGGGAAGTCTGCAATACCCGTTATGCTCGGAGCGTCATACGGGGGATTTTATTCCGTCGGCGACACCATGGACGCATGGCTTTACGGGCGCGAGTTCATATTCGAAATCGCGGGAATGCTTGAGCCAGGCTCGTCTATCTATCTTCCAGATGGGTCGGTTTTGAACCTGGAGGAATGCATAGTCGTGCCTCTCGCATCTGTTCTTTCTGAAAACGATTTCTGTGACGAAGAGTTATTCGGCCAGATTTCAATTGCGGCGATTAATGGAGCGATTGTGCCAGGAGCGATGAGCTACGAGGCGGTTTTGTCCGAACTCGACGCGATATCTTTTGAGAGTGGCTATCACGAGTTCGCCCTTCTGAATGAGCCAATGTACTTTACCAAAATGACTTTTATGCGACACCTCATTCGCGATGGTGCGGTCGCCGTTGCCGGCGTAGGGGCTATGCTCGTCTTTCTTTCTGCAATGTGCATCGTTGCTCTTGATTGCCTGATTTTGGAGGGAAGGTGTAAAAGGGCCTCATCTTGGAGGGCTGTTGGCGCTTCGAAGAAGAAATGCAAAGAGGCTATTTTCGGCTGTTTGGCTATCGAAGCGCTTGTGTCGGCTGTGTTGGCAGTTTTCTGCATTGACTCGCTTGGGATGGATGGTTCTTTTGCTTTTGCATGGTGCATTTTGGCATTAATCATCTTGTTGTTGTTGGAAATCGCAGTCTCGAATGCGCGTTTGAAGACTCGAATTGAATAACGGTGGTTGAGATGACTCCTCTATTTGAATGCTTGGACTTCAATAAAACATTGCAGATGGGAGCGGGAAGGGAACGAAAGCTCTTTACTGATTCAGTTTCATTTTGCATACGCGCCAGCGATGGTTTAGTTGGCATCGAAGGGCGAAGCGGGAGTGGCAAAACGACCCTTCTCAAGTCGCTTGTCGGTCTAGATTTGGATGTGGAAGGGTTACTTCGTTTCGAGGGAAAAGAGTTGCAAAGAACGGATGCCGCAATGAGCAGTTTCAGAAGCGAAGACGCCGGCTATGTTGCACAAGATCTGTTGCTTCTTGAAGACGAGACCGCTTTTGATAATGCATGTCTTGGTCTTCGGCGGAATGCTTTGGCGCGCAAACGGGCGGAAGAATGCCTTGATACGTTGCAGCTGTGGAATATGCGCGACTTTCCTCTTAAAGAGTTGTCCGGAGGAGAGCGTCAGCGCGTTGCGATTGCGCGCGCTTTATGCAGGACACCGAAAGTTGTGTTCGCCGATGAGCCGTCGAGTTTTCTCGACAGTGAAACAGAGGCGTTGGTGGCGGATGTTTTCGAAGAATTCCATCGTGAGCATGGCACGGTTTTTGTTCTTGCAACTCATAGTAAAGAGCTGATGGGGAGGTGTTCTGTACGATATTCGCTCAGTGGGAGCGGCATGGTTCAAGAGGCTTAGGACGACTCGGGCGGAGGTTGCGTGCGTTCAGCGGGCGGTCTCCTTCGCCCCTCCACACATTGCCTGGTAATGCACGAACG
>CAKUIK010000051.1 GCA_934661005.1 uncultured Slackia sp. | reverse complement strand
GCCAACGATAGCGGGCTCAAGAGCGCGAGAAGTGGACTCCAGCGGGTCGACAGCGGGGTAAATACCCAGCTCGGCGATGGAACGAGACAGAACGGTCTTCGCATCCAGGTGGGTAAACGTCGTGGCCGGCGCGGGGTCGGTCAAGTCGTCAGCGGGAACGTAAACAGCCTGAACGGACGTAATGGAGCCCGTAGAGGTAGAAGTAATGCGCTCCTGCAGGTCGCCCATCTCGGTAGCCAGCGTGGGCTGATAACCAACGGCGGAAGGCATACGGCCGAGCAGAGCCGAAACCTCAGAACCCGCCTGGGTGAAGCGGAAGATGTTGTCAACGAACAACAGAACGTCCTGGCCCTGATCGCGGAAGTATTCCGCCTCGGTCAGACCAGCCAGGCCGACGCGCAGACGCGCTCCCGGAGGCTCGTTCATCTGGCCGTAGACCAAGCAGGTCTTGTTGATAACGCCAGACTCGCTCATCTCCAGGTACAGGTCGGTACCCTCACGGGTGCGCTCGCCGACGCCGGTGAAGACGGACGTGCCGCCGTGCTCCTGCGCCAGGTTGTTGATGAGTTCCTGGATGATAACGGTCTTGCCAACGCCAGCGCCGCCGAACAGGCCAGTCTTACCACCCTTGATGAAGGGCTCGATAAGGTCGATAGCCTTGATGCCCGTCTCGAAGATCTCGGTCTTCGTGGACAGGGTATCGTATTCAGGCGCGGGGCGGTGAATCGGCATGTAGCCAGAAACCTCGGGCATCGGCTTCTCATCGACGGGCTCGCCGATGACGTTCCAAATGCGGCCAAGGGTCTCAGGGCCAACGGGCATCATAATCGGATGACCCGTATCAACGACCTCGGTGCCACGCACCAGGCCGTCGGTAGAGCTCATTGCGACGGAACGCACGAGGTTGCCGGGAAGCATGGTTTCAACTTCCAGAACAACGTGCATTTCGCCGGCGGGGGTTTTCGCATCAACCGTCAGCGCGTTATAAATCGCCGGCAGCTGATCCGCAGGGAATTCGACGTCAACAACAGGGCCGACGATACGCACAATGCGACCGGTGGCACCCTTGCTGGCTTCGAGTTCCGCTTTGGTAAGCATTCTCTCGTCAGCCATTTAATCCTCCAAAGCTGCAGCGCCACCAACGATCTCGGAGATCTCAGTGGTGATGGCGCCTTGACGTACGCGGTTATACACTCTCGACAGCGTTTCCACCATCTCGTTGGCGTTCTCGGTAGCCGAGTGCATTGCCGTGCGGCGTGCGGCCTGCTCGCCAGCAGCAGAGTCGATCAACGCATGGTAGATCGACGTGCGCAGGTAAGCGGGCAGAAGACGCGCGAGCACATCGGCGGGTTCGGGCTCGAACTCGACGCTCGCGGAGACTTCGGCATTCTCGGAGGTTTCCTCGGCAGCCGCAGCAACGACAGCCTCGGTGTCGACCGGCAGAATGACTTCTTCACGAAGCACCTGCTCAGCCGCGTTCTTGCAGTGGTTGTACACCAGAACGACCTCGTCGACGGAGCCTTCCTCATACGCCTTGACAGCGTAATCGGCGATCTCGCTCGCCTCTTCAAACGTCGGATCGGCGGAGAGGTCCTTGAAATCAAGAACCGGCGTCACGCCGCGGAATTTGAAGAAGCCACCGGCCTTCTTGCCACAGGCGATAACGTCCACCTCGACACCCTGCGCCTTTTTCGTGCGAATCGTCTTCTCGACGGTGCGCAGGACGTTCGAGTTAAAGCCGCCTGCGAGGCCGCGGTCGGAAACCACGGCCACACACAGGACACGCTTTACGCTCTCACGCTTTTCCAGCAAGGGGTTCTCGCTGGCCTGCACGCGCGCCGCGACGCCTTGCAGCATCTCGGTCATGGAGTCGGCGTAGGGAGCAGAGGTCTGAATACGCTCGGTGGCATATTTAACCTTCGCGCCAGCAACCATTTCCATGGTGCGCGTAATCTGCTTCGTCGAAGAAACCGACTTGATGCGCTTTTCAATGTCGTGCAGGTTAGGCATTTTGGGCCTTCCTTACGCCACGAATTGCGCCTTGAAAGCGTCGATAGCAGCGTTGAGCGCAGCTTCGCTTTCAGGGGTGAATTTCGCATCGTCGTGAATCTTCTTCAGGACGTCACCGTGGCTTGCACGCAGGAACTCAATGAGCTCGTTGCGGAAGCGCACGACGTCGGAAACCGGCACGTCGTCCAAGAAGCCCTTGCCACCAGCGTAGACAGCCACGGCCTCTTCCTCGAAGGAAAGGGTGCTATAGCGGCCCTGCTTGAGCAGCTCGGTCATACGGGCGCCGCGGTTCAGCTGATCCTGGGTAGACTTGTCCAGGTCAGAACCGAACTGGGTAAAGGCCTTGAGCTCGCGATAAGCAGCGAGGTCGAGGCGCAGAGTACCGGAAACAGACTTGACGGCCTTGGTCTGCGCGGAGCCACCAACGCGGGACACCGAAATGCCGACGTCGACAGCGGGGCGCTGGCCCTGATAGAACAGGTCGGTCTGCAGGTAGATCTGACCGTCGGTAATAGAAATTACGTTGGTCGGAATGTATGCAGACACGTCGCCTGCCTGAGTCTCGATGATCGGCAGAGCCGTCATGGAGCCGAGGCCGTATTCCTCGTTCATCTTCACAGCACGCTCCAGCAGGCGCGAATGCAGGTAGAAGATGTCGCCGGGGTAAGCTTCGCGTCCCGGCGGGCGACGCAGGGTCAACGACATCTGACGGTAAGCAACAGCCTGCTTGGTCAGGTCGTCATAGGTGATGAGCACGTGGCGGCCGAGATTCTCGGGGCCAGCGGGCTTGCCGTCTTCGCCGTTGTAGACGAAGTACTCGCCCATTGCAGCACCGGCCATAGGAGCGATGTACTGCAGCGGAGCCGAGTCGGCGGCGGTGGCGGCGACGATGATCGTCTTGTCCATAACGCCGTACTTCTCGAAGGTCTCCATGATGCCGGCAACCGTAGAGGCCTTCTGGCCAACAGCGACATAGATGCAGATCATGTCGTTGTCTTTCTGGTTGATAATGGCATCGATAGCAATAGCGGTCTTGCCGGTCTGGCGGTCGCCAATGATGAGCTCGCGCTGGCCACGGCCGATAGGAATCATCGAGTCAACAGCGATGATACCGGTCTGCATGGGCTCATGCACGGGCTTGCGGCTGATAACGCCAGGAGCCTTGAACTCGACGGGGCGGTAGCCGTCGGCCTTAATGGGGCCTTTGCCGTCGATGGGCATGCCAAGCGGGTTCACAACGCGGCCGAGAAGACCCTTGCCCGAAGGAACTTCCATGATCTTGCCGGTGGTGCGAACCTGATCGTTCTCTCGGATTGCCGTGACATCGCCGAGGAGCACAGCGCCGACTTCCTCTTCCTCAAGGTTCTGGGCCAAGCCGTACACGGTCTTGCCGCCCTCACCAATGAACTCGAGGAGCTCGCCGGCCATGGCGCCCTTCAAGCCGTCGACGCGAGCAATACCGTCGCCAACCTGGACGACCGTACCGACCTCGCGTGCGTCGACGCTCGTGTCGAGGGACTCCAGCTGTTTGCGCAGCGCTTCGTCGATAGACTTCGCGGTGATTTCAGTCACTAGCATTCACCTCCATCGTTTTCTTCTTTGAGCACGATGCGCGCATGTTCCAATTCGGAAGCAACGCTCGCATCGATGCGTTTTCCATTGGTGCTCATGATGATGCCGCCCAGGATCGAAGGGTCGATATGCTCGCGCAACACGACCTTCTTGCCCAGATCAGCAGAGAGCTTCTCGGTGATGACCTCGCGCAGGTGATCGTCGAGAGCCACCACTGTGGTGACATCGACAACCGCTACGCCGAGCTTTTCCTCGGCCGCGTTGCGGTACGCATTCACGGTAGAAGAAAGCTTGTCGAGGTCGCCACGCTCAGCCATGACAGCGATAACGCTGACGGCCAAAGGATCGATACCATCGAACACGTTGACGGCCAACGTGTGTCGCTGCTCAGGGGAGTACGCCGGATTGCCAAGCGCCTCGCGCAAATCCGCGTTGCCGCGGTAGGTGCGAAGCACGAAATCCAGCTGCTCGCGAACCTCAAGCACGCGCTCTGCCCCACCCTGCTCAAGGGCGGCGTCGAGAAGCATGCCGGAATAGGTCGCGACCTCTTCTTTTGCGAGCAGTCGATTATTTGGCATTGAAGCTACCTGCCTCTGCGACATAGCGCTCGATCATCTTGCGATGCTCGTCATCGGTCAAGTCGTTGCCGATGAGCTTGGCCGCAACGTTGATCGAGAGGTCGGCGACAGAACCCTGAAGGTCGGCAATAGCGGCCTTCTTCTCTGCCTCGATGGCCGCATGGGCCTTCTCAATCATGCCGGCGGCTTCTGCCTGCGCCTTGGCGGTGATGTCGGCCTTCACATCTTCGCCGGCCTTCTTGGCGTCGGCGACGATCTTGGAAGCCTGGACCTTGGCCTCAGCGAGCTGCTGCTGGTACTCAGCAAGCACGCGCTCGCTTTCCTGGCGCGCTTCTTCAGCATTCTTGAGGTCGTCGCGAATGGTGTTCGCGCGCTTCTCAAGCATCTTGTCGAAGACGGGCCAGCCAAATTTGGCCAGGACGACCCACAGAATAATGAAGGCGACGAGCATGGGGATGAATTCGCTCATCTCGGGCAGAATGGCCTCGATGCCACCACCCTCGGAAGCGAACGCATACGTCGGGCACGACAGAGCGAGAGCACCGGCGGACAGAGCCACGGCGCTGAGCTTGCCAGCTGCCTTGTTGAAATGCTTCAACTCGTTTGCCTCCTGTTCTTTCTTAGTAATCATGCAGTAGTCGAGCGTGATTAGCCGATGAAGAACAGAACCAAGCCGAGCAGAGCCAGCGCCTCAGACATAGCGGCGCCGATGAAGAAGTAGCCCATGAGCGTACCCTTCATCTCGGGCTGGCGGGCAGCAGCGGTGCAAAGGCCATAGGTGGCGATGCCGATGCCGATGCCGGGGCCGATGGCGGCCAGGCCGTAGCCGACGACCTTCAGTGCGGCGAGCGCGAGCGTGATTTCCACAGTTTCCTCCTTTGTCGTGCCCCTCACTTCTCTAGTCGCGTCGGGGCAACATCCAATATTGCTCAGCTGAGGGGTGCAGCTGCAACACCATAGTTATGCGTGTGCGCCACGCAGGGCGGGCGGTTTAACGACGCGGCGGTCGATGCCAAGCGACTGGGGCTTAGTGCGCGTGCACCGCAGTGGACACGTAGGAAGCAGACAGAATCGCGAAAACGAACGCCTGGATGAAAGCAACCAAGCACTCGAGGGCATACATAACAACCAGCAGGGCGAACCATGCGATGGAAGGCAGGCCGGCGATGAGGTCCATGGAACCAGAGAACAGCGCGGTCTGGATGAAGCAGGTGGTGGCGATGCTGAAGATGGCGAGCATCATGTGGCCCGCGAGCATGTTGCCGTAAAGTCGGACGGCAAGGGTAAGCACGCGAATGATCATGGAGAAGAGCTCCAGGAACCAGATGACCGGCTTCATGAGGCCAGGAACGCCCGACGGGCAGAGGTTCTTGAAGTACTGGAAGAAGCCGAAGGTCTTCATACCATAGAAGTTGAAGTACACGAACGAGATGACTGCGAGAGCCCAGGTGCACGAAATGGCGCCGGTAGACGTCTTGAAGCCCGGGACGAGGCCCAGAATGTTGCAGACGAGGATGAAGAAGAAGATCGTTGCGAGGAACGGCACATGCTTCTTGAAGCCTTCGCCAATAACGTCTTCCGCGATAGAGCCGTTCACGAAGTCGTAACCAAACTCAACCGTGTTCACGAATTTGTTGGTGGGAACCAACGAAATCTTCTTAGCGGCAACGAGCACGACGGCGAACGTCACGGCCAGAGCGATAAACAGCCACACGATGTACTGCGTGACGCCCCAGGGGCCGATGTAGAACACGACCTGGGGATCGAACTGGGCCGAGAGCCCTTGTGCTTCCTCGACGAAGTTACCGAGAGCGGTTGCGAGACCCTCCATAGCTTTCCTTCCTTACTAATTTCACTTAAACGCGCTTGCGCTTGGCAAGCACGTTCTTGTACACGACAAACGCGATGGTGCAGCCCAAAAACACGATGCCTTCGGCCACGACGAAACCCACGAGCCCGTCGCGTGCCAGCATCGCGCAGGCAATAAGCCCCGCGACAAGTATGACGAGAGAGATTGCAACGCCCGCCAAGCCATACAGACCAATGGTAAGAGCGTGCGTGGAAGTAGAACGGCGCGATAACCTCAAAGACAGGAACAATGGCGCAAACCCTAAGATACCGGTCACAATTCCCAATGCAATGAGCATATTGCGGTGCTCACTCTCCTACTTCTCGTCGTTTTGTTTGCCTCTATTCCGTGGCAAACAAGCGTTACCTTAACAAAGAACTACGCATATGAATGCATGAAGCGTTTAAAAGTTGAAAAAAACTCGTAAGCGGCACGTAAATAATGCCCTCACCAATGAATAACGTGCGTTATTCGGAGTATTCAACGCAGCGAATGAGGATATCAGTTTCGCCGAGCAGCTCTTCCGAAAGCTTGTCGGGATAAGCCGTTGCAAACACAATTTCCTTAATACCGGCGTTAATGAGCATCTTCGCGCACACCGAGCATGGCTCGGTCGTGATGTAAATCGAGGAACCCTCAATATCGATGCCGTAACGCGCAGCCTGGATGATCGCGTTCTGCTCGGCATGCAGGCCGCGGCAGATTTCATGGCGCTGACCGCTGGGCACGCCGAGCTGCTCGCGCAAGCAGCCCGTTTCCTCGCAATGGCGAAGGCCGGAAGGAACGCCGTTGTAGCCCGTGGCCAAAATACGGCGGTCCTTCACGATAATGGCGCCCACCGCGCGACGCAAACACGTCGAACGCTTCGAAACCTCGAAGGCGAGTTTCAAGAAATATTCGTCCCAGCTGGGTCGTTGCGTATCGCGCATGAGTTGTTTCCTTACTTAGATCGTGCCGAAAATGCGATCGCCGGCATCGCCGAGGCCGGGAACGATGTAGGCGGCATCGTTGAGGCCCTCGTCGAGCGCGCATGCCCAAATATGGACATCGGGCTCTGCGGCGTTCACGGCGGCAACGCCTTCGGGAGCGGCCACCATCACGAGCAGGCGAATGTCTTTCACGCCCGCCTCGCGCAGGTACTTGATCGCAGCCAGGGCGCTGCCGCCCGTGGCGAGCATGGGGTCGATCACAAGCGCCATGCGGTTTTCGATGCCCTGCGGCATTTTCGCGTAATAGGAACGGGGTTCGTGGGTCTCTTCATTGCGCTCCATGCCGAGCACGCCCACAGCGGCCGACGGCACGACCGAAAGCACGCCTTCGAGCATGCCCATGCCCGCACGCAAAATAGGCACCACGGCCAAGGCGTCGTCTTTGAGCTGAACGCCCGCGGTATCGCAAATCGGAGTTTTCACCTGCACCTGAGTCGTGGGCAAATCACGCGTTGCCTCGTAGGCCTCGAGGGCAGCGAGCTCATGAACGAGCTTGCGGAAATGCGCGGGGGCGGTGTTCTCGTCACGCAAAATCGTCATCTTGTGACCGACCAGCGGGTGATCGAGCACGGTAAGGCAGTTTTCGTCGAAAGCAACGTTGGCCATAGCTCATCCTTTCTGAATAAAAACGCACCTATCATACTGCAATGCGCAAGGCTCTTCAGCGCACAAAGAAACTCGCCGACCGAGCAGATGCTCGACCGGCGAGTGCATTCACCGCTTTTCAAGCTGGCAAATCGAGGTATTACAGCTCAGGATACAGCGGGTGCTTGGCGATAATCGCTTTCACGCCTTCCTTGATTTCTGCGAGTTTCTCCGCATCGCCGCTGGCGAACACGGTCGCAGCGATGAGCTTGCCTACCTCGTTGAAATCTTCGGCATTAAGGCCGCGCGTAGTTGCGGCGGCGGTGCCCACGCGAATGCCGCTCGCGACGAACGGGCTGCGGGGCTCGTTGGGAATGGTGTTCTTGTTCACCGTGAGGCCCACGCTCTCGAGCAGCTTCTCGGCGTCTTTGCCCGTCACATCGGCGGGCGTGAGGTCGACCAGGCACAGGTGGTTGTCGGTGCCGCCCGTCACCAAGCGCAGGCCACCTTCGATAAGGCCATCGGCCATAGCGGAGCAATTCTTCACCACATTGTCGATGTAGGTTTTGAAATCAGGTTTGAGCGCCTCGCCCAGCGCAACAGCCTTGCCGGCAATCACATGCATGAGCGGACCGCCCTGGCTGCCCGGGAACACCGCGGAGTTGATTTTCTTCGCGAGGGCTTCATCGTTGGTAAGGATAAGACCGCCGCGCGGGCCACGCAGGGTTTTGTGCGTGGTGGTAGTCACGATGTCGGCATACGGCACAGGCGACGGATGCGCGCCCGTAGCGACCAGGCCGGCGATGTGAGCCATGTCGACCATGAAAAGCGCGCCGTTGTCGTGCGCGATGCGCGCCATGCGCTCAAAGTCGATCACGCGCGGATAGGCGCTCGCGCCGCCCACGATGAGCTTGGGGTGCAGTTCTTTTGCCATGCGCTCAATAGCGTCGTAGTCGATGCGCTCGTCCTCGCCCAAGCCATACGCGTGGAAATCGTACAGCTTACCCGAAAAGTTCGCCGGCGAGCCGTGCGTAAGATGGCCGCCATTGTCGAGGCTCATGCCGAGTACGACGTCGCCCGGCTTGATGGTCGCGAAATACGCCGCCAAGTTGGCATTGGCGCCCGAATGGGGCTGTACATTGGCGAATTTGGCGCCGAACAATTCTTTCGCGCGGTCGCGTGCGAGGTCTTCGACGATGTCGACTTTCTCGCAGCCGCCGTAATAGCGCTTGCCCGGATAGCCTTCCGCATATTTATTGGTGAGCACGCTGCCCATAGCCTGCATAACGGCAGGGCTGGTGAAATTCTCGGACGCGATAAGCTCGATGGAATTGCGCTGGCGATCGAGCTCTTCGGAAATTGCCTCGGCCACCTGAGGGTCTTGTTCGGCGAGCAAGGACATGCTGTCTCCTTCGTTTGATACGGCATCGCGCGTCATGCGCGAGTTTCGGAACCGCTCCAATATAGCCGAAGGGAGCCACGGGGGCTCCCTTCTCTTCGGTATTTAACGCAATCGTTCGAAATCGAATGGCAGCTGGAGCCTAGCGATACGTGTTCACGTCGGCATCGAGGTCCATGATCTTCTTCACGCGCATAGCGTGGCGACCGCCTTCGAATTTGGTCGTAAGGAACGTGTCCACGATTTGCTTGTTCACGTCGAGTTCAACGAAACGGCCGGAAAGCGTGATGATATTCGCGTCGTTGTGCTGACGGCACAGCTCGGCGAACTGAACGTTGATCACGTTCGCGGCGCGGCAACCGACGACCTTGTCGGCGGCAAGGGCCATGCCAATGCCGGTACCGCACACGAGCACGCCGCGATCGGCCACGCCATTGGATACGTCATGCGCGACAGCGGCGGCGTAATCGGGGTAATCGACGCGGTCATCGCTGTCGGGGCCGCGATCGATAACGTCGTAGCCCTGCTCTTTCAGATACGCCGCAAGCTCTTGTTTCTGCTCAAAACCTGCGTGGTCGCTGCCAATGGAGATCTTCATTGCCGTGACAATCCTTTCTTCGCGCGGGCCATGCCGCCGATATTCATTACTCGTGAATCATAACCCGAGAAACCGCCGCATGCCAGTTGGCGAGCTTTTCTTCACGCTCCGCCTCAATCATTGCGGGGCGGAAATGGTCGTCGCGCTCGCGCATGGCGCGTAATTCAGCCGTGCTTTCCCAGAACCCCGTGGAAAGCCCCGCCAAAAAAGCGGCGCCCAAACCCGTGCTTTCAAGCACCTTGGGGCGATTGAGCTGGGCGTTCAAGATGTCGGCCTGGAATTGCATGAGGAAGCCGTTCGCAGAAGCGCCGCCATCGACATTGAGCTGGTCGATCGTATGCCCCGACTCGCGCTCCATGGTCGCGGCAACATCGGCGACCTGATACGCCATGGACTCAAGCGCCGCACGCGCAATATGCGCCCTGTTCGCGCCGCGCGTAAGGCCGAAAATCGCGCCTCGCGCCTCAGAATCCCAGTAAGGCGCGCCCAAACCCGTGAACGCGGGAACCACCACGACGCCCGCGGAATCGGGCACGCTTCGAGCAAGGTCTTCGGTTTCGGCCGCGTTCTGAATAATGCCGAGCTCGTCTCGCAGCCACTGCACCACGGCGCCCGCTACAAACACGCTGCCTTCCAGGGCGTACTCAAGCCCGCCCGCATTGGGGGCGCTTGCGGCAACCGTCGTCACCAGCCCGTTTTGAGATGCGACGGCATTATGGCCCGTATGCAGCAGCATGAAGCACCCTGTACCGTACGTGTTCTTCGCACGGCCGGGTTCAAAGCAGCACTGGCCGAACAAGGCCGCCTGCTGGTCACCCGCAACGCCGCGAATGGGAATGCCCGCGGGCACCGCGGCGCATGCCGTTTGCCCAAAGTCGCCCGACGAGGGTCGCACTTCAGGAAGAAGGGACGCAGGCACATTGAACAGCTCGAGCAGCTCTTCGTCCCACTCGCCCGTATGGATATTGAAAAGCATGGTACGGCTGGCGTTGGTCACGTCGGTCGCATGCACCGCCCCGCCCGTAAGCTGCCAGATGAGCCACGTATCAACCGTGCCGAAAGCGAGTTTGCCGGCTTCGGCAGCCTCACGAGCGCCAGCAACGTGGTCGAGCAGCCACGCGATTTTGCTCGCCGAGAAATACGCGTCGGGGATAAGGCCCGTTTTCGCCTGAATGAGTTCGCGAACGCCCGACCGCGAGCACACTTCCTCGACAAGCTCAGTCGTGCGGCGACATTGCCACACGATGGCATTCGCAATGGGGGCTCCCGTTTCGCGATTCCAAATAATCGTGGTTTCGCGCTGATTCGTAATGCCGATCGAATCGATTTCCTCGGGCATGACGCCCGACGAAACGAGCACCTCGGTTATTACACCCAACTGGGACGAGGCAATTTCACGCGGGTCGTGTTCGACCCATCCAGGCTTCGGATAAATCTGGCGGAAGGGATGCTGAGCGATGCCGACCGGCTGGCCCGCATGGTCGAACAAGATGGCGCGCGATGACGTAGTTCCCTGATCGAGCGCAAGAACGTATTTTTTCGACATGAATCCTCTCTCTGCTCGTCGCCTGGAATGCGGTTTCGGCTCGGTCAAGTCCCGACTCGCACGAAAGCCACATTAAGTGGCTTTCGGCTCGTGCGGAATCTACCGAAACCGCACCCCAGGCGACGAGCAAACGCGCTCACCGGCATAAACGAAGTCGTCTTCTTCATCCGAAGGAAGTTTCGAGGCCCTCGGTGTTCATATTTTCTTTATTTCAATACGAAACACCGCGAAGCGGGCGCATAGCGAACGAAGTGAGCGGTAGCCCGCTGTGGCCTCAGGGCTTTCTTCGAATGAAGAAGACGACGGACGGGTTAGGAAATTCCGTAAGCCTCGTACATGGCCAGCGTTGCTTTAATAGCAATTTGCTGGGCGAAGAGCTGCTGCGCCTGAGAGTCGGACGAGCCGCTTTCTTCGATATCGGCGAGCTTTTCGTTCACGTTTTCCAACTGGCCTTCCAAATCTTGGTGCATATCTTCATATGCGGCCAAACGACGAAGCGCCGCTGCCTGGTAGCGAGGTTGAACTTCCACATCGCCGTTCGCGGCGATTTCGGTCAAACGATGCATAGAACTCTCCTATCGTTAAAGCCGCCAAAAAAGGACGGCACAATACAACCTTTGCAAATGGTGCAATTGTAACGCGAACCGTCACACGTTCGCGAGCGAGCGACGCCACAAAAAGCAACGCCCTAACAGCGAACATTCGCCCGGACGAGATGCTTCTTGCATGCTCGCATCGCGATCGAAGGCACGCACTGCCGCGCGTTACGCCTCAAAGCGAAAAATCGCCGCCCAACAAAAACGAACACGCAGATTAGATTCCCTGCTTTGCAAACCACGCTTCCACATCGGCCATCACACGCACACGACCGGGTTCGTTGAGAATCTCGTGGCGCATACCGGGATACAGTTTCACATCGACCGATTGCACGCCCGCCGACTTGTACTCCTCGGCAGCCTTTTGCACGCCTCGCCCGCAATCGCCCACAGGGTCTTGCCCACCTGCGATAAAGAGCATCGGAAGCGCCTTGAGGACTTTGCTTGCGCTTTCCGCACGAACCACTTCACCCGTCAACGAGGTAAGCGTAGCGTACCCGCCCACGGTAAACACCTGGCCGCATTCGGAATCGGCGATATAGGCATCGACCTGAGCAGGGTCGGTCGAAAGCCAGTCGAAATCGGTGCGAGGGTTTTTGACCGCCTTCGAATATGCGCCATCGGCCATGGAATGCAGCAGCTCGCTTTTATGGTGCTCGCCGCGCAGGCGCACAAGCGCATTCGCCAACGCATTGCCGGCCATCGAAAGCGCAGCCGCTTGCTGACCCGTGCCGCACAGCACGGCCGCAGCGAGGCCTTCACCGTATTCCGCAACGTACTTGCGCGTGATGAAGCTGCCCATGGAATGCCCGAACATCACATACGGAACCTCGCTGCCGAAACGCGCCTGCATAATGCCTCGCAGGGCATGCACGTCCTGCACCAAAACCTCAGCGCCGTTGCGCGCCGGCATATGGCCCAAATCTTGTTTGCCGGAAACGCTTTTGCCGTGGCCCACATGGTCGTTCGCGCACACCACAAAGCCGCTCTTTACAAGGAACTTGGCGAAATGGGCATACCGTTCGACATGCTCTGACATTCCGTGCACGATTTGGACAATGCCCCGAACGTCAGAACATCGCAGCCCTTCCGAGTTTTCCGAACCTTCTAGCTGCTCGGCGGCATCGGGCTCCCACACGAGCGCGCGAATCGCCGTTTTCCCGTCGGCGCTTGAATACTTCAGCGTGGCCGTTTTCATGTGCGCACCTCTTTCAGCGAAGCTGGCATGCCGACCCCTCGGCGCGCCGCCCATTCAACATGCCACTCATTCTACAATGCCAATCGCCTCGCCGCATTCGCACGACCAGTGTTTGCCCAACTGACGAAAAGCGTCCTTCGACACAAACGCGCCACCGTTCATGTCACGTTCACCATCCGCGTCGCGTTCGCCATTCACTCCGCAAATGCAAATTCCACCACATCACGGCCGAGCCACCGACCCCTTAAAAACCCCTCGACCATACACAGGTCCACCACGTTTCCTGATGCCCCACGCATCTCACGCTTTTCGACCGAGCACCGCGAGTTCACCAAAATAGCTTTTCGGACTTTTTCGCTCGACCCCTCCAGGCTTATTGGCCGCATTTCGCGGGCTTCTGTGGCATCGCGTCAATTCGTTCCACAATCCACGTTTTTATGACCGATTGACGAGTAATGCCAATTCTCGCAGCCTCATTGTCGAGGGCATCAACGATCCATTGAGGGAAATCGACGTACACGCGGTGCATCGCAAACCCACGATGCAGTTCGGCATAACCAAAATCAAAATCGCTCAAAGCTTCTTCCCCGGCGTCAAAACGCGCCAACACGTTGTCTTCATTGCTTCTCGCGCTCATAGCAGGCAGCCTCCCCTTCACTTGCAGGCCTCACCGAATCGATTCGAACGGCAAAACCACGACACGTCACCAACGCCGCATAGCATCGGTTGCGCACGCTTCCAACAACTACATAGCGACGATCACCCTTCTTTTTCGATGCCGCTCGAATATGAAAATCACGCCATATGTCTCGAGCTTCATCGAAACTAATCCCATGCCTTCGACGGTTCTCATCACTTTTGCTCTCGCTGTAATCGAACTCGATTTCCGTTTGATCGCCGTACTTGTATCGTTTTGCAATCATGGCGACACCTTCCCCAAAAAGACCGGCACAATACAATTCACAACAAGGAAGCCAATAGCAAGAAACGGGGCAAAGGGAAAGTCGCGCGCCGGACGGCCGACCACGAACCGAGCCAAACAATACAGAAGCGATGCGACGCACGCGACGCCAAGCACCGCGATGCCCCCTTCGAAACCGACGAAAAGACCTATGGGAAACAGCAATTTCACGTCGCCCGCGCCAAGCGGCTCGCCTCCCTGAATCAAAGAGACCGGAAACGCGCACGCAAGCGCGAGGGCCGACACCCCGAAAGCTCCTATGATGCTTGATGCCGCCACAGACAATATCGAATCAGCAAGATTCGACGAAGTCACGTCAGTCGATACAAAAGTGCTTCCCGGCGAAACGTCCAGCGCAAACGAGGAAGTCATCCCGTTGAAAACGAGACCGATCGCACATGGTGGATTCGGGACAAAGCACGGCTCCTGAATAGCACATATAACCTGAACAAGAAACGAACCGCACCATAACGCGACTCCGATAACCACGACGCGATTAGGAATGATTCTCTCCCGAATATCAACGACGCTCGCATAAAGCAAAACGACGAGAAATGCTGCAGAGAAAAAACCGAAGGTCGACGCCGAGAAAAAGCCAGGAACCGTCACCGAAACGCCCTCAAGAGCTGCCACGATACCCCTTTCGCATGCCTATTGATGCTCTAGCGGAAAGCGACATCGCCCAGCAAAATCGACGCGCAACACATGCACAAGGACAAGCACGCCATTCCTCCCATAAGCACATCCGCACTCCATGGGACAACTCTAACGCGCCAACCTTGCCGAAACCTTGCCCGCATGCTGGCGCTTTAGCTCAAGAAACCTCCCCATTTCCTCTTTTCTTCGCGATAATTGCCCTCGTTTTCCCTCGATAATAGTGTCGTTTTTCTTTGCGATTATTCGCGTTTTCCATTTCGGGGTATCAGGCCGTCCGCCTATTGCCGCACAAGAGAGCCGGGCGTATCGCCGTAAGCCTCGCCAATTCAAACGGCAAACAAAAAGCCGTGGGGCACATGCGGAGCGCCTCGCACTACGGGCTGGCAAAAATCGCAGCGATTAGGCCCTATTGCAGAGTTTGGGCCGTCATACGTCAGAAAACGCTGCGATTAGGCAATGAAAGACTGCCAGGACAGCCGCCCGTCAGTCTTGCAAGCCCCTTTTTTCGCGACTCTTCTTTTCCACTTCAACAAAAGGCCAGGTCAGATTTTCTTCGGTCATTCCTGCGAACTCTTCTTAATCGCATTCCCGTCTTAGCTCGAGCGCAATGCAACCTAATGGTGGCAGTTTTTGACACGGAGAGCTTCATGCA
>CAKUIK010000050.1 GCA_934661005.1 uncultured Slackia sp. | reverse complement strand
TAAAAAACGTGCTGCGCACACGCGGTTTTGCGGCTGCTGGCATTTCTGCCGCATGCATGCTCGCTGCAGCCTGCTTGACTGTGGGGGTGCCTTGTAATCAGGCGGCATACGCTTCAGAAACGGAGCCCCAATCGCAGGCGGCAAGCTCGCAGAATGCGCAAAGCGGCAGCTATTTTTATGCGGTGCGAGATTCCGAAACTCAGTTATGGGGCTTCGTCGATGCGGCTGGGACGCAAGTGATTCCGTGCCAGTTCGAGTCGCTTGGGAGTTTGCCGGGGCAATCGCCTAGTCTTGTGACGACGTATTCTCCGAGCAATGGCTCAAAGTCCTATTTCCCCGATTTCGGATGCGCTTATGATTTGCCGGGTGGCGTGATGAACGATGACCCGTTTCCCGCGCAAGACCCCGATACTGAAAAATGGGGTTATATCGACAAGTCGGGCGAGTGGGTCGTCGAGCCCGAATATGAGCAAGCGCGTATGTTCGGCGATGGGCTTGGCCTGGTGTATTCCGAGGATAAGGGCGCAGGCTTCGTAAATGCCCAAGGCGAACTCGTGGCAAGCGGGTACATTGCCGCCACGTCGTTCAGCGATGGCATCGCGTTCGTTTCGGGCAAGCTCGATGACGAGAAAAACGGCATCAAACACAATAATTCTTATGCTGCGATTGACAAGAACGGCGCATGGGCGCTCAACTCGGCGAAAAGCTCTACCGAAACCGATCGCTATTGCTATAAGCAGCCCATCTTCTTCCACGATGGCGTGGGCTTCGAAGGCATCGAAGATGGCAAGGCCGTCTACATCGACAGCAAAGGCAACGAAGCGCTCAGCGCGAGTTCCGGTCACGACGGTGTGAGCATTGCTGCTGCAGGGCCTTTTTACGATGGTTATGCCACCATAAAACTGCAGGGCAACGACATGTGGGCCGAAGCAGGTTACACCGGCATGGACGGCACCACGGCATATGGCCTTATCGACAAAACGGGCGCCCTCGTGAAAGACCCTACGGCGAAGTCTACGCAATGGGCAACGCTTGTCGACTTGTGGGGTGGCATCAACCACGCGGGTGGCGGAATGGTTGCTGCCAAAGACTCGGTTACAGGTCTATGGGGCTACCTTGATGCGAAATCGGGCGAATGGAAGATTCAGCCGTGCTTCTCGGGTGCCAAGCCGTTTGTCGATGGCATGGCGTATGCAGAAGATTTCGCGACAGGCGATTGGGGCATCATCGACGATTCCGGCGCATGGACGGCCGTTCCTCGTTTGGATAACTTCAATTCCGACGATCAATCCCTCGTTGCCGCAGGCGGCCTTGTGTATGGTACCGCCGAAGCGAAGAGCGGTGCCGCGCCTGTTACTTCAGAAGGTTGGATGAATGCCCAAGGTATTTGGGTTGCGTCGTGGGAGTTGTGATGCAGATGAAGCGTTTGAAAATGAACCGTGCCTCATGGCTGTGCGCCACTGTGGCGATTGCGTTTGCGGCGTGTGTGCTTGCGGCCCTTGCCGGCTGCGCTTCTGCAAAGGTGGAAGTTGAGCAGTCGCAGGTGCAAAGCGATTTTGAAGCGACCGAGCAATCCTTGGCATCCGATGGCATTTTGGTACAAAGTTCCTATGTTGACAACGACGATTACTCGCTCACCGCGTTCGATGTTTCCGAATCCCATGTGGCCGATGACGGCGCGAATGTATTCAATGCTCAGGCAACGTTTGAGAACAGTGCCTTCCGTACTACGATGGACGTTGTGGCCACCTATGCGAAAGACGGCGATTCCTACGTGCCGAACTTCGAGACGTCGAACGCTTCGACGAAGGCCGTTTCCGGTATCGTGTACGACCCCCAGGGCACGTTGAGCTCGTCTGATTTGGAAAACGTCCAAGGCGTCGATTTTGATGAAGATGCTCAAACGTGCACCGTCTCGGTGGCGTACGAGCCCGAATGGTTTGAAAGTGCGCAAGGCGATGTGAAGTACGTTTACCGCTTCGATGGCGCGTCGTGGGCGCCTGATGCCGGCGCAAACAACTCTGCTGCCGTGAGCTATAGCCCGCTCGTGGCGACGTATGATCAGTTCTCCGCCGATACCGACAAGGGCGGCTGTCTTACCAAAATTGGCATCGTGAGCGTCGACGAGAAGACGGGCGAAGTAACCGCGAACGTCACCTGGACGCGCGGCAAGCATTCCAACCATGCCGCTGCTGCCGCTCTGCGAAGCGTTGCCGACGACACCGATGTCACGCTCGATGCCACCGTGAAGGGCACGCTGTATTCCGCGCCCACCGAAGCGGGCGACCATCGCGTGACGGCAACGCTTACGGGCACGGCCTCAAACGGCAAACCGATGGTCGTAGGCATATTTGCTGGCGGCGACGGGTACAACGAGGATTGGACGATTGCCTACAACGCATCGGTGCAAACCGACGATGCGGCCTATACCTGCGGCAGCGTTATCTCGAAGAAAATCTAGCGAGCGAGCTTCTATCAATACGGCGAACTCTTTCAGAAGCGTCCGGCAACCCCGGGCGCTTCTTCTATAATAGGGCGGAATGCACAAGGCGCCGCGAGCGCCGCACACGAATGCGAAGGACCTACGCGATGTCGGAAGCCTTATACCGCAAATACCGCCCGCAAACGTTTGAAGACGTGGTGGGCCAAACCCATATCGAGCGCACGCTGAAAAACGCCATCGAGCAAGACAAGGTGGGCCACGCCTACATGTTCTGCGGTCCCCGCGGCACGGGCAAAACCACGACGGCGCGCCTGCTCGCCAAGGCGCTTTTGTGCGAGAAGGGGCCCACGCCCGCTCCCGATGGCACGTGCGAACAGTGCCTCGCCATTGCCGAGGGCAACCATCCCGATGTCTACGAGCTCGACGCGGCAAGCCGCACGGGCGTCGATAATGTGCGCGAGGAAATCATCGGACGCGTTCAATACGCCCCCACGCGCGGGCGCTACAAGGTCTATATCATCGACGAGGTTCACATGCTCTCGATCGCGGCGTTCAACGCGCTGTTGAAGACGCTCGAAGAACCTCCGAGCCACGTGGTGTTCATCATGTGCACCACTGACCCTCAAAAAGTTCCTGAAACCATTCAATCGCGCTGCCAGCGCTTCGACTTCCATCGTTTGAGCAACGAGGAAATCATCGCCCGCTTGGGCGCCGTATGCACGGCGGAAGACGTGCAGTTCGAAGGCGACGCCCTCGATTTGGTGGCCCATCGTGCGCAAGGCGGAATGCGTGACGCGCTAACCATGCTTGAGCAGCTTATTGCGTTCGGCGACGGCAACGTGACGATGGAAGTCGCCAACGATGTTCTGGGTTCGCTCGACGTCGACGACATGAGCGGCATCGTTCGGTCGATCGCCACGCGCGATGCGGCTGCGTGCTTCACGTGGGTTTCCGAATATGTCGAAACGGGTGCCGACTTGGCCCGATTCGTGCGCGATTTGGCTGCGTACGTGCGCGATTTGTACGTGCTGTCGCTCACCGATGGCGCGGTCGCCGTGAACGCGCCGCAAAGCTCGCTGCCGCGCATGTCGGGCGAGGCGCAAATGTTTGGAATCGACCGCCTCGCGTATATTTTGCGCGTGCTGGGCGATTTGAATACGGAATTGCGTACGTCGACCAATCCTCGTCTGTCGTTTGAGATTGGCCTTACGCGCATGGTGCGCCCCCAAAGCGACCTTACGCTTGAGTCGCTCGCTGCGCGCGTCGAAGTGCTCGAGCGCGCGTTGGCGCAGGGCGCGGTTGCGGCGCCTGCTGTAGCACAGCCCGTCGCAGCTCAGCTTGCGGCTGCAGCGCAGCAGCCGGCGAGCGTTCCTCCCGCGGCGAATGCGGGGTATAGGCAGCCTGCAGCGGCTCCTACTGCAGCCGCCCAGCCCGCAGCGGCCCCGTCGCCCGCCCAAGTTCAACCTACGGTAGCTCAATCTGCCGCGCCGGCGTCGCCTGCCCAAGCTAGCCAATTCCAGCGTCCCATGCCGCGACCTGCGAAAACGCAGCCGGCGGCCCAGCCTGCTTCGCAGGGCGCTGCCATGGTCGACAAGGCGGCGGAATTCCGCGCCCAACTCGAGCGTCGCCGCGCCCAACGTACGGCTCTACCTCAAACTCAGCCGCAGCCGCAGTCGCAAGGCTTTGTCCCGCAGGCTCAAGCTGCTGCGCCGGCGCGCGCTGCGGCGCCTGCCGCTGTTCCTGTTGCCGCCGCTTCCGCCACGGCGACCCCCGCTGTGCCCGCCGTTGCTTCTGCCGCGCCTGTCGTTGCATCGAGCGACGTGAAAGCGAAACTCTCCAACCCGGCCGCCCTGCAGCGCGGGTGGCAAACCGCGCTTGCCGATTTGAAGCGCCAGCGAGCCGCCTATGGCGCCCTGCTGCTTTCGGCGCGCATCGTGGCCGAGCCCGACGCGTCGGGAATCGCCATCGAATTCTCGCCCGAGAATTCGTTCGCGTTTTCTGCGGCTCAAAAACCCGATATTACCGCCGCAATCGAGTCGGCGCTCTCCGCATCATTCGGCGGTCCCGTTCCGTTCCGCGTGACTCAGGGCTCTGCGGCTGGCGGCGCTGCTCCTGTCGCATCGGCGCCCGCTGCCCCCGCTGCCCCCGCTGTCCCGGTTGCCGCCGCACGCCGCGCCCAGCAGTCGGTTCGAGCTCAGGCGCCTTCGGCTGGCCCTTCGCGCCAGGCACCGCAGGCCGCTGCCGCGCCGCCGTGGGAAGATGACGTGGTGCCCTACACCGATGCCGATATCGCTGCCTATATGCCCGAAGAGGAGCAGCCCCCTTTTACTGAGCCTGATGCGAGCCTAACCGCTGGGGCGCCGTCGCATCGGGAAGCCGCGTCCCAGGCAAGCGAGCCTGCTGCCTTCGCGAAACCTGCGAAAGACAATCCCTTCGCAGGAAGGAAAATGCCTGAAGGCATTGGAAGGGGAGTGCCTGCGCAGCCCGAGGCAGTGGCTCAGGCAAGCGAGCCGGCCGCTTCCTCAAGCTCTGGCCAGGCATCGAAGGCTGAGCCTGAAGGTGCGCCCGCGAAGAAGCGCAAGACCGCTGCCGACAAGCTCGCCGAAGCGGTTGCGGAATTCGGCGATGCGATGCTCGTGGTGGGCCCCGAACCGGTCGATCCATTCCCTGTGGCGCTGGAGCTCGGTTTCGACTCTGCCCCCGACCCGAAGAAAAAAGCCAAGGGCATGGTGAAACCCAAAGGTTGGCCTATGCCTCAAGATGCGAAGTTGCTCGAGGGCAGAGACCTCGATGCATTGCGTGAGGGCTGCGACGATGGACAAGAAGGGGAAACGCCTTCTTCCGACAGTTCGTCTTCGGCCCAATTCGCTCAGCCCGCACCCGTTGCGGCGGTGGAGTCTGAGCCGCAGCTTGCGTCGGTTGCGGAACCAGAGTTCGCCGCTGAACCGCCCGCGCCCATTCCCGCTCCGCCTTCGCGTCCGAATCCGTTCGCGAATCGCGCGATGCCGCAGGGCATCGGTGGCGGGCAGGACTCTCACGAGCCCGCCGCATATGCGGGTGCATCCACGGGCGTTTCGGGCGAAATGTCGGTCGAGGAGATTTTCGCGTCGTTCGGCGTGAATATGAGCAAGGTTACAGAAGAGCGATGACCTTGCGCGAAACCGCTGCCAAGCGAATGCGTTCGCGCGTAATATGGTAGGCTTTCGAACCAGTGTGAATCCGCCGCGGCAGCGTGGCGTGTATGAAAAGGAGAAACGTTCATGGATATGAAGCAAATGATGCGCCAGGCGCAGAAGATGCAGGCCGAGCTTGCGAAGGCCCAGGAAGAAATCAAGACGATGACCGCCGAGGCCACCGCTGGCGGCGGCATGGTGAAGGTTGTCGCCCAGGGCGACATGACGGTGCAGTCCATCACCATCGACCCCGCCGCGATCGACCCCGAAGATGCCGATATGCTGCAGGACATGGTGTGCGCTGCTGTGAACGAGGCTCTGCGCGCCGTTTCCGCCCAGGGTTCCGCTCGCATTGGCCAGGCCACGGGCGGCATGAATATCCCCGGCTTGATGTAAGCGGGCGTTATTCGTGGAATCGGCTCCGGCCATCCAAAAGCTGCTCGACGAGCTTGAGCGCATGCCGGGCGTAGGCCCCAAAAGCGCTCAGCGTATCGCGTACTGGCTGCTCAATTCTCCGCGCGATTCCGCATTGCGCCTCGCTGACGCAATCGTCGAAGTGAAAGATGCAGTGCATTTTTGCTCTCGATGCTTCAATTACGCGGAAGGCGATGTGTGCGAGGTGTGCGCATCGGCGAGCCGCGATGCCTCTACGATATGCGTTGTGAGCGAGCCTCGCGACGTATCGGCGATTGAGCGCACGGCGGCGTATTCAGGCCTCTACCACGTGCTTGGCGGCGCTCTTTCCCCCATGGACGGCGTTGGCCCCGATGACTTGCACATAACGGAGCTTATGGCGCGCTTGTCTGATGAAGGCGTGGCCGAGGTGGTGCTCGCCACCAATCCCAATGTGGAGGGCGAAACGACCGCGGCGTATTTGGCGCGTCTTATCAAGCCGCTCGGCATTAAGGTCACGCGCCTTGCAAGCGGCCTGCCCGTCGGCGGCGACCTTGAGTTTGCCGATGAGGTGACGCTCGGTCGAGCCATTGAAAGCCGTCGCGCGCTGTAGCGCAGCATCGAAGCAGCGCAATGATAGATGCATGAACAGAAAGCCTTTGCGGCGTGGAACCGCGAAGGCTTTCTTGCGTTCTGCGACCCTTTTGCCGCGATTGCGCGGCTTGCCTTGGCCTTGGAGACTTGCCGCCTTCGGCGTTTCGCTGTTTCGTGGCGTCGATCGTCGATCGTATGGGGCGCCGGAATCGCGGTTTCAGAGGCAAAACGCCTATTTGATACTGTTTTTACCCCAATTATTCGCGATTGGGGTAGGGGCCGGCGATATTTCGGAGCAATCTCGTCTCCTTCAGCAACTGAAGCGTTGTAGAATGCACTCATACACGGAGCCTTTTAAAGCTTCGGTGAACTAAGAGCCCTGCTTATAGGAGGGGAAGCGGGCTCTAGGCAAAGGCCATTCCCTGCGAATGGCCTTTTTTAAACGTCTTTATGCACGCATGGCATATTAATTTTCATATCATTCAGCAGTTAATACCCTCCATATACATCGCTATGCATATAATAGCTCCTGTTATGCAAAACAGCCAATCCTAGACAGTATTCTGTATGCATATATGCAAACAATTTGTATA
Organism: uncultured Slackia sp.; assembly: GCA_934661005.1. GTDB lineage: Bacteria > Actinomycetota > Coriobacteriia > Coriobacteriales > Eggerthellaceae > Slackia. Next base: position 8,284 of record CAKUIK010000050.1, on the reverse strand, counting down.
TAACACGTTAAATCCTTGTCTATAGGCGATAGATTTGCGGGAATGGATAAGCGTTGCAATATAAATCTTCAAAAAAGATATACAAAAAAGCGCGTTTTTATCCAAACCCTACGTGTAACAGGGTTTCAAAATGCATAAAAGAAGCCGAGAATGCAAGGAACTGTGTTACCCCAGTTCAGAAGCCTAAAAAAAGTCCTTGCGCTTTCCGATTTTGGGTGTCATTATGCAGATGTCGGCTTTGGGAAGACCGACAAGAGAGAGGAAAAAGGAGGCTCGTATGAATGGTATTCATGTAACGAGCGAAATCGGTAAGCTGAAGAAGGTATGCCTGCATCGCCCCGGCGACGAGCTGCTCAATCTTCCGCCCGATGAGCTTGAGCGTCTGCTCTTTGACGACGTTCCGTACCTGGAAGTCGCCCAGCAAGAGCATGATCGCTTTGCTGAGATTCTTCGCGAGCAGGGCGTCGAGGTTCTGTACCTCGAGAAGCTCGTCGCAGAAGCTTTCGCAGCGAACCCTGGTGCTCGTGATGAGTTCCTCGACCAGTACTTGGCCGAGGCTGGCATTCATGGCCAGAAGATGCCCGCGATCGTTCGCGAGTATCTGAACACCTTCACGGACGACCTGGAATTCGTGAAGAAGACGATGGCTGGCGTTGCCAAGAGCGAAATCGACATGCCGCTCGCATCGTCCGCCACCCTCGACGATCTGGTCAGCGATCACAGCGACAAACAGAGCGACCTGATTATCGACCCCATGCCGAATCTGTACTTCACCCGCGACCCGTTCGCGTGCGTGGGCAACGGCGTGAACTTGAACCGCATGTACTCCGTCACCCGTAATCGTGAGACGCTCTACGGCAAATACATCTTCAAGTATCATCCCGATTACAAGGGCACCCCGTTGTGGTTCCGCCGCGACGCTCCGTTCCACACCGAGGGCGGCGACGTGCTTAACCTTACCCGCACCGCTCTGGCTGTTGGCATCTCCCAGCGTACCCAGGCTGCGGCTATCGACCTCATGGCCCAGAACATCTTCTGGAAGACCGAGGGCTGCGAGATTGAGAAGATCTTCGCGTTCGATATTCCGGCGTCCCGTGCATTCATGCACCTCGACACGGTCTTCACGCAGATCGATGTCGACAAGTTCACCATCCACCCGGCCATCATGGGCACCCTGCGCGTCTACGAGATGACCAAGGGCGCAACCGAGGGCGAAGTCGACATCAAGGAGCACACTGACTCCCTTGAGAAGATTCTCGAGTACGCCACCGGCGTCGACGGCATCAAGCTCATCCCCTGCGGCGGCGGCGATCCCATTGCAGCAGCCCGCGAGCAGTGGAACGACGGTTCGAACACCCTGTGCGTCGAGCCCGGCACCATTTGCGTGTATCAGCGCAACAACGTCACCAACGAGGTGCTCTACAAGGAAGGTCTCAACCTGCTGGTTGTTCCTTCGGCAGAGCTGTCCCGTGGTCGTGGTGGCCCGCGTTGCATGAGCATGCCGTTCCAGCGCGAAGACCTCTAGTTTCTAGCGCGCATCAAACTCTGTCATTAAGCGGCTCAGCTGCTTAAGAGCAGGCCCTGCGATACGAGTGTCGCAGGGCCTGCATGAGGCTCAAGGAAGGGGTTTCTCCCTTCAACCCAAGAAAGGAATCAAAATGGGTGTTAATCTTTCTGGTCGTCCGTTCCTCCGTCTGCTCGACTTCTCTACCGAGGAGATCGAATACCTGCTGAAGCTTTCCAAGAACTTCAAGGACATGAAGCGCGCGGGCGTTCCTCATCGTTACCTCGAGGGCAAGAACATCGTTCTGCTCTTCCAGAAGACCTCCACCCGTACCCGTTGCGCATTCGAAGTTGGCGCAATGGACCTGGGCATGGGCGTCACCTATCTTGATCCCAACAGCTCTCAGATGGGCAAGAAGGAGTCCATTGAGGACACCGCTCGCGTTCTCGGCCGCATGTATGACGGCATCGAGTTCCGCGGCTTTGCCCAGGCTGACGTTGAAGACCTGGCTGCCAACGCTGGCGTGCCCGTGTGGAACGGCCTGACCACTGAGTGGCATCCCACCCAGATGCTCGCCGACATCCTCACCGTTCAGGAGAACTTCAACTACGACATCAAGGGCCGCACCCTCGTCTTCATGGGCGACTGCAAGAACAACGTTGCTCGCTCCCTGATGGTTGTGTGCGCCAAGCTCGGCATGAACTTCGTGGCTTGTGGCCCGAAGCACTGCATGCCTGGCGACGACGTGGTTGAGGCTTGCAAGCCGATCGCTGCCGAGAATGGTTGCACCATCCTCCTCACCGACGATCCCAAGGAAGCCTGCACCAACGCCGACGTTATCTACACCGACGTTTGGGTCTCCATGGGCGAGCCCGACGAGGTTTGGGCTGAGCGCATCAAGGAGCTCGAGCCTTATCGCGTGACCGCAGAGCTTATGGCTCTCGCCAAGCCGGAAGCCATCTTCCTGCACTGCCTGCCCGCCTTCCACGACACCAACACCACGATTGGCGCCCAGAAGGCCGAGCAGTTCGGCATCACCGAGATGGAAGTCACCGACGAGGTCTTCGAGTCGAAGCAGTCCAAGGTCTTCGACGAGGCTGAGAACCGTATGCACACCATCAAGGCTGTCATGTACGCCACCCTGAAGTAGTAGCAGGAGATTTGCAATGCCTTACATTAAGTCAGATGGAAAGCGTATTGTCATCGCGCTGGGCGGCAACGCCCTGGGCAATACGCCCCAGGAGCAGCTTGAGCTCGTAAAGCACACTGCAGCCTGCATCGTTGACATGGTTGCCGAAGGCAACAACGTCATCGTCACCCACGGCAACGGCCCTCAGGTCGGCATGATTAACAACGCGTTTGCTTTCGCATCTCAGCATGACGAAAAAACGCCTGAAATGCCTTTCCCCGAGGCCGGCGCCATGAGCCAGGGCTACATTGGCTACCAGCTCTCGCAGGCTATTCTGAATGAGCTTCGTCGTCGCGGCATCATGCGTTCCACTGCTAACGTGGTTACGCAGACCGTCGTGTATCCCGACGATCCGGCCTTCCAGAACCCCACCAAGCCTGTTGGCGCCTTCCTGACCGAGGAAGAGGCCAAGGCCAAGGCCGCCGAGACCGGCTACACCTTCAAGGAAGATGCCGGCCGTGGTTGGCGTCAGGTGGTTGCTTCTCCGAAGCCCCGCCGCATCGTTGAGAGCGACGCGATTCAGGACCTCTTCGACGACGGCTACATCGTTGTTTGCACGGGCGGCGGCGGCGTGCCGGTGTTCGAGCGCAACGACACCTACGAAGGCGTTCCTGCCGTTATCGACAAGGACCGTTCGGCTGCCATGATGGCTGCCACCTTCAAGGCCGACATGCTGGTGATTCTCACCGCTGTCGAGAAGGTTGCTATCAACTTTAACACTCCCGAGCAGGCCGATATCGACACGATGGATATCGCTCAGGCTCAGGAATACATCGAGCAGGGCCAGTTCGCGCCAGGCTCCATGTTGCCGAAGGTTGAGGCATGCCTTGAGTATGTCGAGGAATACCCCCAGGGTAAAGCCCTCATCACGTCTTTGGACAAGGCCAAAGATGCAATTAATGGCTTGACCGGTACTACGATTACCGCCTAAGCCGCTCAATCCCCCTCCTCCGGGCCGGTCGCTCGGGGGAGGGAGCATTCGCGCAGGGGAAACCGCAAGGGTTGCGCGGGTGCTCTCCCAGGAAAGGGGACTCCCATGGCTGAGAAGACTAAGAAAAAAAAGGACCCCATTAGCTCCTTTAGTATTTTGCTCATCCTTTTGGTCGTTCTGGCCGTTATTTCGTGGATTGCTGCGGCAGCCACGGGCGGTACTGTTACGGCTGCATCTCTGTCAAACATTTTGACATCTCCGATTTATGGCTTCACTGGTGCTCCTGGCGATATTGTTGAAGGTGCTGCGAACCCCGACACCTTCCCGGGCGGCGCACTTGAGGTCTGCTTCTTCGTTATGATTCTGGGCGGGTTCTTGGGCGTTATGACCAAGACGGGCGCTCTCGACAACGGCATTGCCGTGCTGGTGAAGAAGCTCAAGGGCAATGAGCTCGTTCTCATTCCCATTCTTATGATTCTGTTCTCTATCGGTGGTACCACCTACGGCATGTGCGAAGAAACCGTGCCGTTCTACGTTCTGCTTGCAGCAACCATGTATGCTGCCGGCTTCGATGCGATGGTTGGCTCGGCAGTCGTTCTGTTGGGTGCTGGCTGCGGCGTTTTGGGCTCTACGGTTAACCCGTTCGCCGTTGGCGCTGCGGTATCTTCGCTCGTTGACGCTGGCATTCAGGTGAACCAGGGCATCATCATCGCTCTGGGCGCCATCCTCTGGATTTCCACCACGGCTGTGTCCATCATCTATGTTATGAAGTATGCCGCCAAGGTGAAGAAGGACAGGGGTTCGACGATCCTGTCTCTGCAGGAGCAGGAAGCCGAGAAAGAGAACTTCGGCAAGGACAACGCTCTTGAAGACGTCACGCTCACCGGTCGTCAGAAGGGTGCCCTGATCGTGTTCGCCATCGCATTTATCGTGATGGTCATCAGCTTCATTCCTTGGGAAGACTTCGGTGTTGAAATCTTCCTCGGTTGGTCTGCCGTTATTACCGGCCTTCCGCTTGGTGAATGGTACTTCGTTGAGGCTGCGTGCTGGTTCTTCATCCTGGCCCTCATCATCGCCGTGGTTGGCGGTCTTTCCGAGGCCGAAACGGTGAAGGCGTTTATCGACGGCACCGCAGACATGATGAGCGTTGTTATGATCATCGCTCTCGCTCGTGGTATCTCCATCCTGATGGCTGAAACCGGCATGTCCGACTGGATTCTGTTGAATGCCTCCAACGCTTTGCAGGGTGTCTCCGCGTTCATCTTCGCGCCGGCATCGTGGCTGCTCTACGTTGTGCTTTCGTTCTTGATTCCGTCGAGCTCCGGCATGGCAACTGTGTCCATGCCCATCATGGGTCCCTTGGCTGCGAACCTCGGTTTCTCGGTCGAGACCATGGTCATGATCTTCAGCTCCGCAAATGGCTTCGTGAACCTGTTCACTCCTACCTGCGGCGCAATCATGGGTGGCTTGGCAGTTGCTCATGTGCAGTACGGCACGTGGCTTAAGTGGGTAGGAAAACTGCTCGCGATATTGGCGGTCATCTGCTTGGTGATTGTCACAGTTGCAATGTGCATACTCTAGTGAGGTTTCTCCGGCTCTGTGCCTGGCGATAACCAAGGATACGATTCCTCCACGCGGGGTTGAGCCTCCGTCGTGTGGTGGAAAAAAGGAACGGTCCCGAAAGGGGCCGTTCCTTTTGTTTTGTTTGGAGAATGATTGATTTTGCCCTTTCTTGTTATAGCTGTTATAGTACAGGTATAACAAGAAAGGGTATTGATATGTATATTGTTGTTAACGACATGGTCGATACGCCGCTGTATATGCAGATTCGTTCGCAAATAATTGCCGGCATCGCCCGAGGCGATCTATCGGCGGGCGATGCATTGCCAAGCGTGCGACGCATGGCAAGCGATTTGGGTATTAACCTGCACACGGTTAATAAGGCATATGCCGTGTTGCGTGACGAAGGCTATGTTGTGGTGCGAGGTCGATCGGGCGTATTTATCGCCGATACGCATGATTCGAATGACTCAACGGCGCTCGTCGACGATCAAATGGAGAGTACGTTGCGTGACTTGGCTGTGGCTTGGCGCGCTCGTGGTGGCACGCTGGACGAATTTCTCGAACGCGCTGCGACTCAAGCGAAACGCGCGTATGAGACAAAGGACGCCGAGGCGAAAGACGTTGGGGCGAAAGACGTCGGGGCGAAGGCTCATTCTTCTTGTGACGATTAGGGGGCAGTAATGACTACAACGACAATTATTATGTGCGCGGTATGCTCGACGATTCCTCTTTGCGGAATATTGGCAGCCATAGTTCCGTATTTGCAGCGTCGTACCGAGGCGTTTGCGGTAACAGTTCCCTCTATCGCTCAGGACGATGAGTACATCAAGGCTCTTAAGCGCAAATATGCCGTCATTATGCTCGCGATTACGTTGGGGCTTACGCTTGCATGCGCAATGGCGGTGTATGCCCAGCGTCCTTTAGTTCTCTTCGTCTTGCTTATTGGCGGCACCTTCGCGCTCATGTTCGCGTCGTATGGTCTCATGCTTTTCTATCGACGCCGCGTGGTTTCATATAAGAAAGAACAAGGATGGGCTGCGCAATCGCAGCAATCCGTCGCTTCTCTCGGGGCGGAACCCGAAGGCTTTCCGCGGGGGCTTTCGTTGAAGTGGAATATGCTCTATTTTCCCGTGATCATCATTACGGTGGCAATTGCTGCCGCCGGGTATTCCTCCATGCCCGAGCAGGTGCCCATGCATATAGGCTTCGATGGGGCGATTGACCAGTGGGCGCAGAAAAGCGTGGGCGTCGTGTTGTTCCCCGTGCTGCTTGAGGTTTTCCTCGCGATTATATTGACGTTTTGCCATTGGCAGATGCTTGCGTCGAAAAACTGGAAGGAGCCCGGTTCGCCCGCCTCTTCCGCTTGGGCGTATGGTATGTTCGTTCGAGCGAATTCAATTGTGCTGGTAGGCGGCGGCGTGCTGTTGACTATGGTCATGGGAATTGCCTTCGAACTGAATATCGTAGGCGTTATAAGAATTGGCGCTGCGGTAATCGCGACGCTTGTCGCGTGTGTTCCGATGGTGGTGGCGTCTATTGCCGTAAGCGTGGTGTATGGCCAATGCGGATCGCGTGTGTTCCTTCGCATGCAAGCGAGCGATGTCATGCTTGTCGACGATGACGCTCATTGGAAGCTGGGCATTTTTTACTGGGCGCCCGAAGATGCAAGCCTGTTCGTGCCTGAGCGGTTTGGCATAGGTTGGACCATTAATTGCGCTCGCCCTGCGGCCTGGGCAATTTTTGGCGGGGTTATTGTGCTTACCGTCGGGTTTGTCGCGGCGTCGTTTTTGATGGTGGGTTAGGCGTTTTGCGGCGAACGCCCCACTGTAAAGGCTCCGTTCCGTTCTGGTCTGATGAGAGGGATGGGAGCGTGCGTTTCGCCAAGACGCGCTTTTATCCTATAAGCCGACTTTTTAAGGCATACGCAATGGGCGCCGGATTGGATCTGGCGCCCATTTTCATTAAGGCTTTAGTTCGGTACGCGTGTAGCCGCGCCAGGAAAACCGCTCGTGGTGCGGGCGGTTTTCCCTTGAAGCGCTGCTTATTAGGAGCGCGCGATGGTCTTTTCCATCCAAATGTGCGGCTGGCCTTCGTCTTCATAATCGACTTCGCCGAAGCGCGTGTATCCCATGAGGCCATACCAGCCCTCGAGTCGAGCTTGGGCGTGCAGGCACATTTCGGTCGCTCCCGCCTCGATGGCGGCACGTTCGCATTCTTCGACGAGCATGCGACCAAAACCGCCTTCGCGCTTCTCGGGAAGCACCGCTACACGTCCAACCGCCCAGCGTGTGGACCCGGCGGGTTCGGGGAAGGTGCGCGCGCAGCCGGTCGCTTCGCCATCTTTGTAGAGCACGATATGGACGCATGTGTTATCGATATCGTCAAATTCGTCGGTGTAGCCCTGCTCTTCCATGAAAACACGGCGGCGAATTTCGAATGCGTCGTCTTTCACGTTTTGCCCGCGCTTGAGTTCGATGTTCGACATGGTGCGCCTCCTTTAATCTGAGTTTGGGGCAATAATAGCGAAAAATGGAAGGAAGAAAAGCATTGCATTCGGGCGGGCTACGGTGCGGCGCAGGCTGCGTGGCTCGGCTAAACGTCGAGCTTTGCTCGGCCGCTTGTCGCTGAGTGCCAACGTTATTTGTCTAATTGTGTTGAGCTGGAAAACAGCAACGATTCAAGAATACGAACATGGAGCGGGCGCAAGGCGACTATGGACTGGTCGTGCGTGCGGCGATGTGGTGCAATCTGTGATGCATGGCGGTGCAAATGGAAGCTTTGAAGCTGAGCTAATATCGCGGTTGCAAGCGATGAGGAAAAGAAAATGGCTGCTCAGATGAGCAGCCATTGTGCGTTCAAATGGTGGGCGGTGAGGGATTTGAACCCCCGACCCGATGCTTGTAAGGCACCTGCGCTCCCGCTGCGCCAACCGCCCGCGAAGATTAATTCTGCCATAACGAACGTCTTTTGTCATGGGCAAAGGAAAAATGTGTCGAATTGTGCAGGAATGCACATGACAGAGTTGATTTGTAAGTTCATCCGAACACTTTGGTTTCGTTCTCGAACTCAGCCGAACATGTCCGGCTGAGTTCGAGAA
>CAKUIK010000049.1 GCA_934661005.1 uncultured Slackia sp. | reverse complement strand
GCAGCATCCTCGCACGCCTTTTCGTCGCACACCGCCCCCATGGGTCATTCCTGGCGTGCTCCGTCCGTCTTTTGATGGACGGAGCACGCGCTATTCACCATATGCCATGCACAAAAAGCCACGAAGTGCGTACCCTCTCCGGGAACCATCAAGGAGACCGATTTTTCGAGAACATGTGACCTGGGGTTTTACGAAGCCACCAGGACGGCTGCGCGTCGCCCGCACAATAGGCTACGCACTTCGTGACTATTTTTGCGAAAACGACAGATGCACACGCGCGAAAAGCTGCCGCCCAGGTCCGATTGCGACGCGTTTCTCGGCGTGGCGTGAAACGCGCTGTACAATCGGTCGAGAAACTTCCCCGTTCGAAAGGTTGCCGCCATGCCGAAAATCGTCATCACCGACTCCGATTTCGAAAACAGTGACTTCGAATTCGCCATGGCGCGCGCCGCGGGCATCGAAATCGCCGCGTTTCAAGGACCCAAGCCTCAGGACATCATTTGCAACGCCTCCGACGCCGATGCCGTGGTGACCTCGTACGGCATATTCACGCCCGAGGTGTTCGCGGCGCTGCCAAACCTGCAGGTCGTAAGCCGCACGGGCATTGGATACGACACGATTGACGTGCCGGCGGCAACAGCGAACAAAACCGCCGTGTGCGTGGTGCCAGGCTATGGCACCGAAGTGGTTTCCGACCACGCCATAGCCCTTGCGCTGTGCGTGCTGCGCCGCATGAACGAAACCGACGCCGACATGCGCGCGGGCATTTGGGATTACGCGCGCCACCGCCCCCTTGGCCAGGTGCACGGCCGCACGTTCGGCGTGGTTGGCATGGGCGAAATTGGACGCGCGACCGCTCGCAAGGCAGCAGGGCTCGGCTTCCGCGTGATTTGCACGTCGCGCTCGCTTACGCCAGGGCGCTGCACGCCCGAAGGCTACGACATCGTAAAATACGAGGAATTGTTGCGCCGCGCCGACGTGGTGAGCTTCCACACCGCGCTTACGCCCGACACGCGCCATATGTTCGATGCGCACGCGATTTCCCTGATGAAGCCCGACGCCATCGTGGTAAACACCGCCCGCGGAGCCGTTGTCGACACGGTGGCGCTCGCCGAAGCGCTCAAAGCGGGCAAGCTGTGGGGCGCAGGCATCGATGTATTCGAAAACGAGCCGGTCGAGCGCGACCACCCGCTGTTGTCGGCGCCGCACACCGTGCTCACGCCACATGCGGCCTATTGGTCGGAGGAATCGGGCGAGGAGCTTCGCCGCCGCGCGATGCAAGCCGCAATCGACGTCGTGAGTGGCGTGCGTCCGATGGATTGCCTGAACCCCGAGGCGCTGCGTTTCTAGGGGGAGGTCAGACGAAACGAGAGCTGAGGCAAAACCAAGCTGGCAGACACGCCTGCCCGTTTTTTCGGCCCCGCACCTCGTTCGCTCGTGCGCCTAGGCCAGTTCGGCCAGTGCGGCGTCAAGCACGTCTTCGCTGAAAAGGTTCCCACGTCCGAGCTGGCCTTTCGGGTCGATTTGCGCCTTCATGCGTGCGCTTTCTGTAATGTGGGCGGCACCATACATTTCTTCCAGGAAATGCGCCTTGAGCTTGCCGACGCCATGCTCGGCCGACACCGCGCCGCCCATGGCCGACACCTCGGCCGCCCACTGCGCGAACAGCTCGGTACCGCGCGCGTACTCCTCGGCGGAGCGCGGCAAAATGTTCACATGCACGTGGTTGCTTCCAATATGGCCCCACGTGGCGCTCTCGAAACCGCCCTCGGCGAGCGTGCGGCGATACATCGCGAACACATCACGCAGGTGGTCGTCGGGCACCGACATGTCACTACCGAGCTTCGTAATGGAAGAGTCAGTACGGCGTCGCTGGTCGATAAGCATGTTCACGCTTTCGGGAACCGCGTGGCGGAAGAAACGCTGGCCGGCGCGTTCGGCCTCGGTCGTCGCGACCCATGCGCCTTCGGCATCGCCGCCGCACGCTTCCAGCTGCTCGCACAGCACCATGAGCTCGGCTTCGGCGGTTTCCTCATCGTCGCAGCTCAGCTCGACGAACACGCATGCCTGCGCATCGTCGGCGAGTTCGGGGAGCTCGGCGAACGCCGGGTTGTTCGCCTTTTGCGCGCGCAGAACGTCGAGCGCAGAGCCGTCGAAATACTCGATAGCTGTCGCATGTTCAAGCGCGTCGCGCACGGCGATCGTGAAATCGATTGCCTCGGCTTCGCCCGGGAAAAAGCAACTCGCACCCCACACCTCGACGGGCACAGGCAAAAGCGCCAGCTCAAGCTCGCAAATCATGCCAAGCGTGCCGCATGCGCCAATGAAGAGGTCGATCGCGTCCATGTCGTCGGACGCAAAATAGCCCGACGCATTTTTCGCCTTCGGCATATCGTACGTGGGAAGGTTCAACACCAGCTCGCGACCGCTCTCGGTCACAAGGCGAAGCTCGCGGCCCGACGCGAACGCCTCGCCGCGGCGCAAGGCAAGAACATCGCCATCGGCAAGCGCCACGCGCATCGCCTCAACGTGCGGGCGCGCCGCCCCATAGGCATAGCTGCGCGAGCCCGACGCGTTGCATGCCACGATGCCGCCGAGCGCCGCCGACGCCTCAGTCGGATCGGGCGCAAAAAACTGCGCGGGCGCGGCCTTGAACTGCGACAACGCAGCGAGGCTTTCATCGCTCCAGCCAGCCGTGTCGAAACTCGCCTTCTGCAGCATATCGCGCAGCTCCATGAGCGAAAGGCCCGGCTGCACACGCACGAAGAAGCGGCCGTCGGAGCCGCGGCGCAGCCCGAGCACGCGGTTCATGCGCGACGTGTTCAGCACGCAGCCGCCATGGGGAACCGCGCCGGCTGCCAAGCCGGAACGCGCACCCTGCACGGTGACGGGCGCGCCTTCGGCATGCAGCTCGCGCAACGCGTCACGCACATCGGATTCCGATTCGGGAAACACGATACTATCCGCGAACCCCACGCTGCGCGATTCGTCGCGTAAATATTCCTCGAACTCGGCGGTGCAGGGCGCGATCTCGGCCATGGATTCCCCTTTCAGAGCGCTTTTTGAGCTTTTTACAGGAATGTTTACCATAGCGCATCAAGGGGCGGTGCGGAATAGTCGCGACCGAAGCGGCGAGCGAGGCGCGCTCGGCGGCGCCTGGCAACACGGCAACCTTGCAACGGCAGCGGGGTCAGCAGCGCGCTTTCCAGCCATCTCGAGACGCGCCCGCAAGAAAGGCATTTGATGAGAAGCACGCTCCAAAAAGAAGCGCGGAGCTCGATTGCCTCACCTCGAAATGCTATGCGCCTCTGAACCGCAATGCCTCAACCCCCAAGGAATGCAGAGCGCAACGGGGCGCGAAAATTCCTCTCTACGCCGCCAATCAGAGGGGTATCAGGCAGTTTCCTTTAAATCACAATGCCCGCACAGTGATCAATTTCGTGCTGAATGATTTGCGCGTCGAAGCCCGAAAACGACTTTTCGCGCGGCGCGAACGATGCATCGAGATAGGCGACTTTGATGCGCCTGTAACGCGCGCACGGACGCGCACCTTCGAGCGACAGGCAGCTCTCCTCGGTTTGGTATTCGCCCGCCGCTTCCACGATTTCGGGATTGTACATGAGCAGCGGGCCGGCCGCGCACGCAGCCACGATGACGCGCTTGCGCACGCCGATCATGTTCGCCGCGAGCCCCACGCATTCGTGCGCGTGAGCCGCAAGCGTGTCGAGCAAATCTTGCCCTACGACAGCATCGGCGGGCGTGGCATCGACGCTCGGCATCGAGAGCAACGCGGGGGACTTTACGATGGGACGAATCATGGGGAAATCCTTTCAGGTGGTCACATGCAGAAACGCAAAAGCGTGATTCATCAGGAGAAACGACGAAGGAAAAAGCCATCTCGACGGCAACGGAAATTCGCGACGAGCGACGAGCGATCGGCGATTCGCGATTGAAAATTGGCGACCGGAAATCGCCGATCGACAATCGACCGCAAACCGAACACGCGCAGCGGCAAGAACGATATCGCAAGCACACCGCGAATCGTTCGAAGTTTTCTACCGACTACTCATGCCCCAGCTCGCACTCCTTCGGCTTCGATAACACGCCCTCGCTGCAATTCGAAACCGCCCAGCAAATCGCTTTCGCCATGCGTAAATCGGGCTCTTTGAAATGGTTGCCTGGATTGCTTTCGAAAATGGTTTTGACGCCGTGCGCCTCAAAGGCAGCGGCGACGCGCTGCGTGCCATCGGCAACGCCACGCAAAAGGCGGCTCGGCGTGCGCGCTTCCTTCGACCCAAGCGAGAAGTACGCGCACCGCGGCGCGCGATCGAACTCGCCGGCCTCGACGTATTCCGCAAAGCCCGGGTACCACAACGAACCCGATGCGCTCGCCACCGCGTCAAACAGGACGGTTTGAAACGGCACCCACGTGGCGAACAATCCCGCAAGCGAATAGCCTGCGATACAGCGATGGGCGGGGCGCACTCCAAGCCGCGCTTCCGTCTTCTGCACGATTTCCGAAAGCGCTTCAAGCTGACGCTCCGCATGACCCGCAAACGGCGCGTCATCAGCGAAAATGCCTGAGCATTCCCACGGCGTGAGCATGTCGTTCCATTGTGGCACCCGAATCGCGACCAGCACAAACGGCGGGCAGCCCAATTCCGCGCACCGCTTGAGCACCGCATCGCTTTCATCTTGGATTTCATGCATGTACACAAAAGGCACGCGCGATTCAGCCGCCTCGAGAGCGAGGCTCACGTCGTCAAAAGCCGCGCAGGCCTCATCGCCAAAAGCCGTAATTGTTACGCGCTCGCCCGCTATGTTCAACGTCATTTTCATGCCATGCATAATAGCCCATTTGAGGTTCGATTTTGCGAATGCGCAAGTCAGCGCGGGGGCGCCGCAACGCTATCCCGGCCAACATGAGGCCTGCGCAGTACTACCCGCCCAAGCGCAGGAGCGTATGCAATGCCAGCCCAGCCAGAGCAGAGGCGTCGCAACGCCATCCCAGTCAGCGTGGACCTGCGCAAGCGTGTCAGCCAGCACAGGCGTTCGCGACACAACGCCCCATTAGTGAGAGGCGAAATTCGCACCAAGATGAAGTTCGCACATTATTGAGAAGCGGCACATTCGCGCAACGCAGCCAAGCAACATGCACGCGCAGCACCATCAATCCGAATCAAATGGCCTCGTGAGGGCCTTCTTTTCCTATCCCCTTTTGGCCCTTTCCCCAGCCATGCCGTCACCTGACTTCCCTTCCTTCGCCGACCTCGCCTTTTTCGGCGCATAATCTCGTTCATAGCCAGGCACGTCCATATGGGATATCGCCCACAAATAAAGGCTCGCCACGCTGCCATACGGACTGTAGCGGCGGCGATACCGTTCGAACATTTCGCGCGTCACCCTGCGATGGTGGTATACCATGCGCATGCCGCGATGGATTGCCAAATCGCCGTAGCTCAAAACATCGGAGCGGCCCAAGCAAAAGAGCAGCAGCATTTCGGCGGTCCAAATCCCGATGCCTTCGAGCGAAGAAAGCGCCGCAATGGCTTCCGCGTCGCCCATCTCGCGCACCGCATCCAAATCGAATTGCCCCGAAGCGACCTTTTCGGCGCAACTTTTCATGTAGCGCGCCTTCGTGAACGTCATGCCACACGACTGCAGCTCTTCTTCGGCGGCAGCACGCACGGTGGCCGGCGTTACCTCGCCCAGGCGCGCTCGCACGCGATTCCATACGGTCGCCTGAGCCGCGGTCGAGATTTGCTGGCCAATTATATGATGCACGATCGCCGAGAACAGATCGTCCTCGTCCATTTCCCGACGCACAAAACCAACCGCATCGATTGCCGCGCCAAGCTTTTTGTCTTTAGCCTTGAGGTATTCGACGGCATCGGCGCCATATTCGAAATAGCGGGTCAACGAAATGCCTCCTTGCAGCTTATGGGGTACAGACTGGAAACGAGAAGCCTCTTCGAGCCGGATTCCACCGAGCCCTACGAGGTCTCTATCGGGCCCGCCGAACCTCAGCCAGGTCGCCGCTGGGTCTCATCGGGTCTTGATCGAAACACCTGCTGAAGCCCTATGGGGGCCTGTTGCATCCCTTGTCGAAACGCCCTGAAGCCCCTATCGAAATCTCTGCCGAAATCTCTGTCGAAGCCCCAGAGACACCGCCATTGAATACGCTCCGCCCAAGCGGCCTCTGCGAACTTAGGCGAACAGAAGCTTATAGCTCGATGCGGCCGAACTTCGCAAGCAGCTCGCTTGCCGCGGTGCACGACGGACAGTTGCAGTATTTCGCGCCAGCTTCCTTGCGCTTGAGCTGCTCGGCGAGCATTGCCGCAGCGACCTCTTCGCCCATGAGCTGCTTGGCGGGACCTTCGGCAAACGCGATCACGCCATCGATGGTCGTGGGGCGACCCTCGAGCACATCAAGAAGCTTATCGGTAGCGACAGTAACGGCTTCATCGCTCGCATCCGCCGCAACGGCAGCCTTCCATGCGGCCGCCGCGTCTTTAGTGACCTGCGTGCTTGCATCATTGGTCACGAGCACCTCGGCACGTTCGGCCACATAATCGAACAATTCTTTTTCCATGGGATAGCCCCTTTCTTCAGCGGTCTTTACGCTTTGCATGATAGTGCTTGCCTGCTGGCCCCTCGACGAGGGGTGACTAATGACAAGAGCCTGTCATCTTTACAACGCGGCAATGCGGCGGCGCGACAGCGGAAGCATGAGGCAGCGCGGCAGTGCGACAGCGTGTCTATGCGTCAGCATGCCGATGCGTCAACGCGCCGGTGCTCCAGCATGTCGATGCACCAACGTGCCAGTGCGCCAATACGCCAATGCGTCGGTGCGCCAATGCGTTGGCAAATGGCCCACCACGTCAACGCGGCAATATGGACGCAATCGCTCCAATGGAGCATACGGCGCCTTCGTCCCTTCGCTTGGCATTGTGGCAAAAAATGCCGCGATTAGGCTGGATTGCAGCACCTGGACAATTGTGCGACAGAAAACGCCGCGATTAGGCATTTTCGACCCTCTGAAAAGCGCCAACGGCGGCCCCTTCACCCGTACACCACCTTACTTTCCAGGAAAACACCAGGTCAAGTTTTCTCCCGCATCCAAAATCGCACCACGCAACCGAAATCTCGATTCCCCCTAGGCGCAATCCGACCTAATCGTGGCGTTTTTTGACACGAAGAATGCGCTTTCGAGAGCCTCCCCGGGAACTCTCGCATGGCCTTATGGTTTTATGGTTTTATAGCTCTCTATACTTCTCTGGGCGGCATCGACCCGATATCGAAAAGCATATCGCTTCTCACCCCACGCCCCACTTTGTCGCCGAATGCGAACCCTTAACGCACGGGCGACGGCAAAGGCAACGTCGTTGAACGAATCCACCGATGACATCTGGCCATTTGTCACCGTGATAACCGTATAGCCCATTGCAACGAGCGCGTTGCGGCGCTCGGCGTCAGAAGCAATTCCAGCTTTCGAAGCGTGAAATGCGTCACTGTCGTATTCGACGTCGAGACGCGCATTTTCCCAAAACAAATCGAGCACGAAATATTTGTGCGACGTGCATTTACGCCCTTCGCCGACAACGTCGACGCGATAATTCATTTGAGGAAGAGGAAGCCCGTAACCTCCCAGTGACCGCTTCGCGCAAAGAAGCAACACGAGCCTTGACTCTGCGGGAGAAGCGGACCGATCGAGCACATACCGAAGAGCCTTACGCGCGCGGGCGCATCCCGGAAATGCCGCCGCGGAATCCGCAAAAGCGAGAAGCGAAGCCACGGAGCAAATTGGCACCGAGGGAACGAAGCTGGGCTTGAGGTTGCATGTGACGGCGTTTTTCTCGGATCCGGGAGCCTGCGCAGGGTCGGCTCCATTGGATACGAAAGCGCCACCTACAATAGCTCGATGCGGCGCCCCACTGCAATTCGGAGCGTCAGAATAAAAATCGGAACCAGTCCCCAAAGCAACATGATTCGATTCGAGAATCGCCTTTGAAACGACATGACTCTGGCCCGAAATCGCCTTCGAAAGAGCTGCGTGCGATTCGTTAATAACATGCGAGTAGCCCCCGCACAGCTCAAAAGCAAGCAAGGCGAGCTGCTCAAACGGGTAAAACTGCGCAAGCTGGAGAAATGTCGCCTCCGGAGACAAAACGAACGTGTCGCGATCAATGCGCATAAGACCCTTCGAAATAAATGCTCCCGACAAACAGTGGCACGTCGCCCCCGAAATAGTCCTCATTCCGTTTTGGCATGACACCGCCACATGAATCCGACCCGAGAAAATACCCTGCGACCATGGAGCGTTTCGCAAAGACGCGATTTCGCTTCGATTCGTTTTTGAGGGCAGCGCAACGCGGGCCGCGCGAGGCTTCGGACGAAGCCCGCAGCGCACGGCCCTCCAATACTGGAGCGCGCTTATATGTGCGAGGCAAATAGTCATACGGAAGACTCTAGCGCGAAAACCTTGCCGAGTTCTTGCCCAGAAGCCACGAAAACCACGCTTCAAAGCCGCTAAATTCCCGCGCACAACCACCAAAAGCATGTCAAAAAGCTGCAGAATCCATGCCAGAAAACGGCGATGTTCATGTTCGAACAGCACGGAATCACTTCCGAACACCGCGAAAACCATGCTCAAAAGCAGCGGAATTCATGCAGGAACCTCGCCCGAATGCCGTCGAATCCCCCTTGGAGTCGCGCGAGGACGCCGCCTCATTCCATGAATTCCTAGCAAACAGCGCGCTCACAGGGGTGGTTCTCGACAGCGCCGAACCTACTCGAGCCATGGGACACCGCCCGTATCGCGAGCCGCAAACCGGCAGCGTCGCCGCATCAGCAGACGTCACCGGCCATCAGTCAGCATCGCTTTGCCGTTGACGCCAACACCGAACCGACGGAACGCCCCGCACCACCGGGCCGCATCGCTTCGCAACTGATCAGCAGCGTCGCTACTTCGACGGGCATTGCTGAATATCGGCTTGCGAGACCACACCGCCAGTCATCATCGTTGCACCCCGAGCAGCGGCGATACGCCGCTGGGCAACAAGTCCGTATCCGCTAAGCGGTGCCGTTGTCCAGTGAGCCGCATCATCGGCTACCGAACGGCGTCGCTGCGATAGTGAGAGCCGCAGCTTTCTTTGCGCGCGAGCATTGCCGCAACGGTCGCAGCCGCTGTTTCAAGCTGCAAGCGAATTCTCATAGTGGCGGCGATTGACGCAGCATCGGAAGATGGCGAAAGTGAATGCGGAAACTCAGACGCACACGAAGGCGCAAGCCCATGTGCGTCCATAGGCGCGAGAACAGGTTTAGATCCAAACGCAGCCGCAAGTCCAGGCGCAGGCATAAACCCAAGCGAAGCCGCAAGCTCAGGCCCGGACGCAATCCCAACCCCAAGCGAAGCCGCAGAAGCCGATCTCCCAACGCGCTCCTGAAGAGCGAAAATCGCACTCGCCGCAGCCGCCAATCCTTCGGCATTACGGGAAATCGTGCAGTGCGCCGACATCGTCTCGCGCAATTCGCGAAGCACCGCGCTGCTTGAGGAACATGCGCGCTCCTCAACCTCAAACGAAACCGCCCCACGGCGCGACGAGAATCGAGAGCCTTCCGCGCAACAGGTGTCGCAAGAGCCGCTTTGGCTCGCAATTCCTTGCGCATCGGAACCTTCGCGGCTTCCCGTATCGAAAAGGCGACCGAGACCAGACGTGCCCGCGATTCGCCCATCGGCTTCGCTCGCCCCGCGCGCACAAGAGCCCGGAGCGCCTCCCGCGAAAACCGCGCCAACGCGCCCCGTCCAATCATCCACGTCACCACAGGCGTCTTGATGCGTGCGCATCGCAACAGCTGAACCGTCGCAGCTTCCTACGCCGATTCCACAACCCGAAACCGATGTGCCCACGTTTACGAAATCGCAGGTTTCGATGTGCGCGTCCATGCGCCCGCTCGCGCGCTCGCCCGCAAGCCCTCTCGCGAATTTCGCCGCGGCAACGCTCGCCCGACGGCCAAAGACCAGGGCGTTCGCGCTCGCGAGCCCACCGATCCTATCGGCGCCGTGCATGCCGCCCGTGCATTCGCCAGCCGCGAACAATCCCGGCACGCCACACCATCCATGCTCGTCAATCGCGATGCCGCCATTCGACGCGTGCGCATACGGCGCAATGCGCGCGGGAGCGCTCGCCGAAACGCCGCATTCCCGCTCGAGCCATTCGGAAAACGCGCGCACGAATTCCGGCGAATAGTCGCCCATGTCGCACGCGATTTCCATGCCCTTATCGCCGCACGCCTCCATGGCGAAATCGAGCGGCGCGCCAGCCCGCTCGCACGAAAACGGACCATGCTCGCTGCGAGCCCCAAGAACATCGCGCGCGATCGGTTCGCCCAACGCATCCCAGGCATGCGCGAAACGAAACGCCTTCTCGTTGAACACGATGTTTCGGCGCGGCGATACGAGCCCGGGCATGATTTGCATGAATTCCAAATTCACCAAACGCGCGCCGCAGCGCGCGGCAAGCGCCTGAACCGTCGCGGAATTGCCCGAAGCAGAAAGGCTGCGCTTGTAAAGCCCAGCCACGCCGCCGCCCGCAAGCACAATCGCCCCGCACGACACCGCACGAAAACGTTTGACCGGGTGATCGAAAAACAGCGCGCCGCGCACACAACCATCGTCCATGGCGATATCGAGCAGCTCGCACCCGTCGAAGCGAACAACTCCTCCTTCACAAAGCGCCTGTTCGAAACCGTGCTTCATAGAATCGCGCTCGAGCCCGCGCCACATGCGCAGCGAATGGTCGAAGCAGGGGATGTATTGCAGCTCATCGGGGTTCGCGGGTCGCTTCAACGAAACGCCCATCGCTTCAAGCGCGGCAATAGCTTCAGGAATGCCCCGCACGAACGACTCGACGAGCGCCGCATCGGCAACGCCGCGGCCGACGCGCAGAATCGCCTCGACCATATCGTCGATATCGGCCGCATCGCGAGGCCCGATAAGCCCCAAGCCCCACGTTCCCGGATAGAAGCTCGAACCGGAAAAGACGCCCGACGCAGCCGCGAGGCACACCGAGGCACCAGCGCGCACCGCCTCGATCGCCGCGCAGCATCCAGCAATGCCGCCGCCAACGACAACCACGTCAAACGATGATTCCGATTCGATATGCACGATTTCCTCCCACGATAAAAACGCGCCGAAGCATGCGCGGAACGCTTCGGCGCCAAAAGAATCCCGTCACGCACGCCCAACATCGCCCGCGACGAAATAGAAGAAGCAGCCAATGAGCTACATCTCGAACATCTCATTGGTCGAAACGAGCGTTAAATCATCCCGCGCTCTCGCCTTTTTGCGCGTCATCTCGCTCGGCACATTCTTCGTGAACAGACAATACGAACGCCGCGAGAAACCCTTGACGAGCGGTGCACGACGCTCAAGCGCCTCGATCGCTTTCGATTCATCGAACGAATTGCGCCATTTGCACTCACCCAACAGAATCGATCTCGATTGCCTGTCGGCAGCGATGAGGTCGATGTCGGTTTCGGTCTTATCTCGCGGGTCGGTTCCCCACCAACGTCCGAACGATGAGGCCAAAAACGGAAGCTCGCCTGCAAGGTTTTTGCGAACGACCCACTGCATGCACACCGTTTCGAATTGCTTGCCCACGTATGTCGACAGCGCCTGGCCAAATGCATTTCTTTGAGCGGCGGCGGCGCCAGCGCCGGCTTCAATGGCGCCCACATTTCTGCTTACAAACGCATACCAATACGCGAAAAACGGGTCAGCAAGGGCGTATAACGCCTTGCGCGACGTATCGGGGTTCTCGCCAAAAGACACTTCGCGATTGACAATTCCCAGGTCAACAAGAGTTTTAAGATATTTCGAAATGGAAGTCGCATGAACGCCCGCACGCTCGGCTATACGCTTCGGCGAAGTTTCGCCCGAGCCAATCGCGTCGAGAATCGAGTTGTAGAGAGCCGGCTCGCGCAGCTCTTGCCGTAAAAGCATGAGCGGCTCCTCGTAGAGAATGCCCGATGTGCTGAACATGAGCTCGGCAACGTTTTCCTCATAGCTGGCGCTTACATCTACCTGCGCCAGATAATACGGCGTTCCGCCAAACGTCGCGTAGTACGCGACGCATTGTTCAGGCGTGAGCCCTGGCAGCATGAGCGCAGCATCGAAGCAATCGAACGGCTTGACCTTCAGTTGCATGGTGCGACGTCCATAAAGAGGGCTTTTTCGCCCCAGCACCTCGCTTTCCATGAATCCCTCGTTGCTCCCGCACAAAATAATGCGCACGTTCGTCTTCTTGAACTCGTGGTCGATGGCAATTTGCAAAACAGAAGGCAGCGACGGCTCGGTTTCGGCAGCATAAGGAAATTCGTCGAACACGAAAAGAAACGGGGCATCCCCACGCCGCTCTGCCATGGCGGCAATAAACGAAAACGCGCTGCGCCAGTCGGGGAACGAACCCGAATCTTCCGGCATGCCAAAAAAAGCGTACACGGTACGCGAGAATTGCACGAGATTCTGCAGGGAGCTTCGCTGCTGCGCGGTGAAATACAACGTCGGCTTCCCTTTGGCGAACGCATCGATGAGCGTGGTTTTGCCAACGCGACGACGCCCATACACGACCGCCATCTGAAAACCCTTTTTCGCATACATGCGATCGAGTTGCTTCAATTCAGTATCGCGCCCGACAAACATGCTTCCACCTCGCCTTTTATTAAGATGCTTATAGGTATGATACTCGTAAGCATCTTAGATATCAAGACAGAACTGGAGCATAAAGCGGCATCGAATGCCACCGTAGCCTCGCCTCGTTTTCGTCGCCCTAAACAAAGTCGGAGCACGCCACAAAACGCGCGACAAGGACGGTAAGCGGCAAAACCGCCGACGAATCGCTCACCAACGAAAAAATCGCCACTTTAGCGCATTAGAGTGTTGACGTATGCGATTTCGCCGCTATACTGAACGCATTCCGCGACCAGTCGGGGGCCACGCACGGCGACGCCAACGCGCACGGCACTGTAAACGCCCACGACGACGCAATCGTCTACGCCACCCACACGAAGGTCACGCACATCGCCCGCTTCCCCGGGCCGAGTTTTGGAAGGAGCACGCGTGAGCAACGCCGCCGCACATACCTGCGCAGCCGCCGCCGGCTTCTTCTTTTGCGCCCACACGGGCAGCTACCCCGAGTATCTCTATTCCTATCGATACCTCTAGCGCACGAGGGCCGCTCGTCGCGTCGCGCATCAGCGTCGCGCGCAGCCGCAGCCGTCGTGTGCGCCTCCATGTCCGCGTAATTTCGCGCATTTGGGCATGGTCCGGTTTCTCAATAAGGGGCGAATAGGGCAAACGGGTGCCCCGTCGAGAAATCGGTTCGCGCCCAAACGCGCAAGACCGATTGGGAATTCCAATGATCGCAAAAATCACCATGGTGCTCGCCTTCGCGGCAATCGCCATCATCATCGGCATCCTGTGCCAAAAGCATGCCGGCAGCGTAACCGGCTTCATTCTGGGCGGCCGCAACGTAGGCCCCTGGCTTTCCGCGTTCGCGTTCGGCACGTCGTATTTCTCGGCCGTCATCTTCGTCGGCTACGCCGGCCAGTTCGGCTGGAAATATGGACTGTCGGCCACATGGGTTGGCATCGGCAACGCCATTTTGGGCAGCCTGCTCGCCTGGTGGGTGCTCGGCCCCCGCACGCGCGAGATGACGCAGCGCTTGGGCGCGGCCACCATGCCCGAGTTCTTCGGAAAGCGCTACCACAGCCGCGCGCTGCGCATTGCCGCGGCGGCCGTCATCTTCGTGTTCCTCATCCCCTACACCGCGAGCGTCTACAACGGCCTGTCGCGCCTGTTCGGCATGGCATTCGGCCTGCCATACGAGGCGTGCGTCATTGGCATGGCGCTTATCACCTGCATTTACGTGGTGCTCGGCGGCTACATGGCCACCGTGGTGAACGACTTTCTGCAAGGCATCGTGATGTTGTTCGGCATCACCGCCGTGATTTGCGCCGTGCTCGCCGGCAACGGCGGCTTCTCGCAGGCGGTCATTGACCTGTCGCACGTGCAGGCCGAAACGAACCCCGACCTGCAAGGCGCGTTCGTGAGCATGTTCGGCCCCGATTTGTTCAACCTGCTCGGCGTTGTGGTGCTTACGGGTCTCGGCACGTGGGGCCTTCCGCAAATGGTGCAGAAGTTCTACGCCATCAAAAGCGGCCCCGCCATTAAACAGGGCGCCATCATCTCCACGTTTTTCGCGATGATCGTCGCAGGCGGCAGCTACTTCCTCGGCGGCTTCGGGCGCCTGTACTCGGGGCAAATCGAGCTGTCGGCCGCAGGCACGCCTATCTACGACTCCATCATTCCCACCATGCTTTCGACGCTGCCCGACCTGCTCGTCGGCCTCGTGATCGTGCTCGTGCTTTCGGCCTCCATGTCGACCCTAAGCTCGCTTGTGCTCACCTCGTCGAGCACGCTCACGCTCGACCTGCTGAAAGACAACGTAGTGAAGAACATGGACGAGAAACGCCAGCTTCTGTGGATGCGCGGCCTGCTCGTGGCGTTCGTGGCCATTTCCGCGGTCATCGCACTCGTGCAGTACAACTCGTCGATCACGTTCATCGCGCAGCTCATGTCCATCAGCTGGGGCGCGCTGGCCGGCGCCTTCCTTGGCCCCTTTTTGTGGGGCTTGTATTCCAAGCGCATCTCGAAGGCGGCCGTGTGGACAAGCTTCATCGTGGGCGTAGGCCTGACCAGCGGAAACATGGTTGCCGGCTTCTTCGGGCACGCGCTTATCGCAAGCCCCATCAACTGCGGCGCGCTCGCCATGCTGCTCTCGCTCGCGATTGTGCCGCTCGTGAGCCTCGTGACCAAGCCGGTCGATTTCGACATGGATATCGCGCTGCCAAGCCGCAAGAGCGCGACCGACCGCGAGATCGAAGCCGAGGCGCGCGCGGAGGGCTTGGAAGAGATGGATCCCTTGGCGTAGGGCATCGATTGGTAGAAGAGCCGCTCGCATAAAGAAGCGATCGCCCGAAAGCTCGAAGCGCGCCGCCAGAGCCCAGCGCAACGTTGATGGCAGAAAACGCGTCCCGAGGGTCGTCAAATCAAGTTTTCAGCGCCTTCTGGCAGGAAACGCGTCCCGAGGGTCGCATTTCCTGCCAAAGGACGTCTCGTGCAGTCGTGTGTCAGCAAAACTCCTGGCACGTGTCAACAAAACCCCAGGTCACAGAATCTCTCGGAATGCGGAAAATGGGTCAACGGAGCGCGAAAACCGCATTTGGCAGATTATTCGACCCTTGGGACGCATTTCCTGCCAGAAGGCGCATTCCCATAATTCTCGCACGGCGTAGCCGGTCGAGAATGGGATCGCAATGCGCGACGAACGCGATTGATTGGCGGTGGAATCGCGACGCAAGGCGCACGAGGCGGAGCGGCAGCAGAACCACAATGCACTACGCACGAGGTCGGCTCCGATGAGATTGCGAGGCACGACTAGCCGTATGACGACGGAAACACGATGCACGGCGCACGACACGCACGAGGCCGGACAACGACGGGGACGCTATGC
>CAKUIK010000048.1 GCA_934661005.1 uncultured Slackia sp. | reverse complement strand
GGTTTGAAGAGCGAGAAGTTTACCAAACTTTCCTTGCATTTTAAGAACCTATCAGGGACCATGGATGCATCTGTTTGCGCACGTTCCGAAAGGGAAAGGGGAGTGCACTTATGCAAAGAAAAAGGGTGGTGAAGGGAAACGCTGCATTGCGTTGCGCGCTGTCGTTGACGTTGGCAGTCGGAATGGCGCCAACGCTGGCGTACGCCGACAGCCTTGACGCGCAAGATGCTGCGTCGCAACCGTCCGTCAACTCCGCGGACAACAACACTAATTCCGAAGCTGTGGCTTTAGCGTCGTTTCGCTCTTTCGGCGAAGGCTGCGAGTGGATGCTCGATGCCTCTGGTGCCTTGACGGTTCGTGCGACCGATGGCGCATCGGGCACGTTGCCCGCTGGAGCGTGGCCCTGGGCCGATGAAATCGACCAAATCACGTCGGTGGTATTCGAGCCGGGCGTGAAAGCCGGTTCCTCGCTGAGCGACCTTTTCAACGGCGCGGTAAATCTGACAAGCGCAGACCTCTCCAGGCTCAATTCCTCGGGCGCGACCACTATGGACTGCATGTTCAAAGGCTGCTCGTCGCTGGTTGATGTGAACTTGAAGGGGTTCGATTCTTCGAACGTTACTTCGATGGCTGAACTGTTTTCGGGATGCTCCTCTTTGGAGAAGGTCGATTTGTCCTCGATCGACAACTTGAGCGTTACTGATCTTTCGGGCTTGAGCGGCATGTTCAAGGACTGTACCAAGCTCAGCTCCATAACGCTTGGCCAGCGATTCTCCCACGGTGGAGGAAAGGAAAATAGTCACACCACCATATTTCCTCAGCTGCCTGCCGATCAGGGGTTCACGAACCTATGGCGAAGCTCGTGGAATAATCGCCTGTATACTCGCGGTAATACGGGAAACGGTTACGAAGGAATTCCCGATAGGATCGCGGCAACGTATACCGCGGAAAAGCTTGACGATGGCTGGTGCCTGTTCCGCGCCGATTACGACAAAGATCCGGCAGTAAGCAGCTGCATGTGGAAAGTCGACAACGGCACGCTGCGCATCAAGCCGTACAAGGAATCGGATGATGCCGATTTGGGCTTCTACCTTAAAAGTAGGCCCTGGGCGGCTTACAACGATCAAATCACAGCCATTTCGATTGAGGGAGAATGTAAATTCAGTGATTCGATCAATAACGCCTTCGGCGGTATGCCTGCGCTGAAAACCGCAAATTTGAGTGGACTGTCGCTCCGGCAGATTCAAGATATGGGCTTCCTGTTCTCCAGATGCCCCCAGCTTGAATCTGTTACGTTCAATAGCAATTGCAAATCCAGCGTCAGAACCTATGAATCCATGTTTCGCGACTGCACATCGTTGAAGTCCGTCGACATGTCCGGCGTCGACTGCAATAATTGGCCGGTCGAAAGTCTGAAATACATGTTCAAGGGCTGCACCTCCCTTGAGAAGGTAGACGTTTCTGGCATGGCCACGGGTCAGTTTACGAGAATGGAAGGCATGTTCAGTGGGTGCACCGCTTTGCGTTCGATCACCGTTGGCAGCTCGTTCACTTTCCAAGGGGAAGACCACAGCAGCAAGATACTGCCCGATTTAGGGGCTGGCTACACAGGAAAATGGGTGAGCTTGGTAGATGGTAACGCGTATGCTCAGAACGAGATTCCCGAATTCGTCGCTGCAACCTATACGCCGCAGCGGGGAACGACGGATATTTCTGGCGCTCGCATATGGGATATGAAGTCACTGTATTCCGACGATGAGACCGTACCGACGAATCCAAGCGTGACACTTGGCAACGCAATGCTGGTCCAAGACGTGGACTACACGCTTGAAAAGGTGCACGATTCCAGCGCCTGCCCCGGTGGGCCCATACTCGGTAAATGGGAATATGTCTTCCGCGGCAAGGGCAATTACACGGGCGAGGTTCGCCGTACGTTCTATGTGAAGCGTGTCGTGGACGCACCGACGGTTGCTCAGGGGCTTGTTTACAACGGTACCGAACAGAGTTGCCTCGACTCTTCGAGCCTTCCTTCGATGGTGAAGCTTAGCGATGCGACGAGGACAAAACCGGGCTACTATACGTCACTTGCGCGTATCGATGGCGAAGACGCTGATTTCTATATGTGGGATAATGGATCGGCGGATCTTCTATTGAACTGGGAGATTGCGAAGGCCGATGCCGAAACGACTCTTACCGTTACGGGATGCGCACAGCAATACGCATGGACTGGCTCTTGGATTGAACCGAAGGTGCAGGTATACGTGCCTTGGCAGAGCAATCCACTTGTCGAAGGCCAGGATTATTGGGTGTACTACGACAACAATAGAGATGTTGGAACAGCGACGATTAGCGTCTCGCCCAATGGGAATTTCTTTGACGGGGAGAAAACCGTTGAATTTGAGATTGTTGAAGGCGTGGTGCCGGAGCCCGAACCCGTCGTGAGCGGCACGTGGAAAGGCAGCGCCGGTAAGTGGTGGTATCAGTACAGCGACGGCTCTTATTTGAAGTCTTGCTGGAAGGATATCGACGGTGCGCGTTACTACTTCGACGATAGCGGCTACGCCAAGGCGGGCTGGGCGATTATCGATGGCTCCTGGTATTGGTTTGACCCCTCGAGCAGCGCGATGAAGACCGGGTGGCAGAGCATCGGTGGCACGTGGTATTGGTTTACCGAGTCTGGCGTTATGGCTTCGGGCTGGCAGCAAGTCGACGGTTCGTGGTACCTGTTCTCGGGCTCCGGCGCCATGCAGACCGGATGGCAGAGCATCGGCGGCACGTGGTACTACCTCGGCGGCTCGGGCGTTATGAGCATCGGCTGGAATCAGATTGGTGGAACATGGTATTGGTTCGCGGAGAATGGCGCCATGGTCACGGGCTGGCAGCAAGTTAGCGGTTCGTGGTACCTGTTCTCGGGCTCCGGCGCCATGCTGACCGGCTGGCAGCAGTCGGGAGGGTCGTGGTACTACCTCGGAGGCTCGGGCGCCATGGCTACGGGCTGGCAGAGTATCGGCGGCGCCTGGTACTGGTTCGTAGACTCTGGTGTGATGGCGACCGGTTGGCAGCAGATAGATGGTGTGTACTACTACTTTAACGGCTCTGGCGTTATGCGGCGCGATTGTTGGGTTGGCGACTACTACCTTACCGGCTCGGGTGTGATGGCGACCAACCAATGGATTGGCTCCTATCACGTAGGCGCTGATGGCAGGTGGGACTACCGCTAAGCCCTTGCGTTCCTTGGACCTGCTAAATGCTCGTAGCGTTTAGCAGGCTTTAGGGCACTTGGGTCGCATGGAGACGCAACAAGAAACTGGCCTCGCATCATGCGGGGCCAGTTTTGCGTTTCCTGGGTGCGGAGCCTGTTGTGACTGTGGGACAAGGGCGGCGGTAGGACGGTGCGCTTAAAGCGGATATCGCTGCCTCGGGTCTCGAAACCTGCTAAACGCTACGAGCATTTAGCAGGTTTCGGGCGTTCGATTTACTGCACCAGGTTTTCGACGGCCCAGCGCACGGCGGCGCCTCGGCGCGCCTCTTGGCGGAGCAGGCACGCGTGGCCCGTTTCCAGAAACTCGCGCTTCAGCTCAATTTCGCTGCCAGGCTTCAAGCGGGAAAGCGCTGCGAACTCATCGTCTTCGGTCGCCTCGAATCCCTTGCGCATGAATGTCAGGTCGAGCGCGATGTCTTCTTCAAGCGCCTCGCGTGCTTCGGCTTCGAGGCGTTCTTCAACCTCGGCCGGCTTCACGCCATGCTCGATGCGGTATTCGCGATAGGTTTGCCCTCTGCTCGCGAGTTCGCCGCGGAATTCCTCGCGGCGTTCCTTCACCGCCTCGTCGAGCAGAGCTTGGGGCATGGTTCCGTGCAAGCGCTGGCGAAGCGCGCGGCGCACGGCGTCTTCGGCGGTTTCGTCTTCACCAACCGCGATGGGCGATTCCAAATCGAGCTCCATGTCGGGCACGGGGAAGGCGCGCGTCGTAAACGTGATGGCTTCTTCCTCGGTCCATTCGTCAGGCACCACGAACTGCGGCGTGAGCAAAAACGTCACGCCCAGCGTGTCGAAGGCCTGGTGCGCGGCGTTCGCCATAACGATGCCGGCCACGGCCTGCGCTTTCTCGCGGCGAGTGAACATGGCGTCGACCTTTTCGCGCACGTGCGCATCGTCGGCTTTCAGCAGGCGCGCCATGCGAATCCACGCGCCGCGTGCGAGCACGGCGGTTTCTTCGGCGGAAAGCGACACTACGCACTCGATGGGCGAGCGGTTTTCGTCTATCACTTTGATATCCATGAGGGCTCCTTCGGGGTGCGGATTTGCGCGCGGGCGGCGCTTCGGTTTTTCGACGGAATGCATCCTAACACCGGGCCGCGCGCCGCTTGAACGAGCGCCGCGAACTGCAACCATTCGGTTGACATGCGCGTTTAAGCCCTCATTACTCATTGACGCTGAAGGCCTCGTATGCCGATTCGACTTTCATTTCCTTCAGCACCTTATTCAGGATGCTTGGCCCCAAATCCTTCGACAGACTCAGTGACATAGCCATATATTGCGTGAGAAATTCGACGAAGCTGTCTTTCGAGAGCACGAGTTGCATGTCTTCGATGACGTCTGCGACCGCAATATCGCGTGATGGCGCTACTCTCGCGCAGTAAAAGCGCTCGTCGTGCGCGCATATATTTCTGAAATCTTTGATATGGTCGTAGATAAGCCTTAACCGCCGGTGTGATATTTTGATTGGCTGTTTGTGGTCGTTGCCGTAGAGCGAGGAGAACACCTTTGCGATTTCGTTCCGAATAGCCTCTGGCTGGAAGCAGTAGAATTTGAATGCCTGACCAAGCGTCAAGTACTTCATGAGCACCCATATGGGCACCTCGTCGTGATGCTTCGAATAATGGTCAAGATAGAGTTTGTTTTTCGGCTTTTTGCGCGGGTTTCTTCCAAGCGCAGTGTTGAAGTCGGAAATAAGAGCGTTAACCTGTCCCTGGTCGCCCACGTAGTTTCCGGCGTTCAGATAGGGTTCGAATTCCCCAGGGTGGGCTTTCGAAAAACAATAGGCCGATGCGGTTTTGAGCGTTTCTTCGGCAATCGAGAAATACTTGAAGAACAACATGCGTAATTCTCGATCAAATGAGAACAGCGCGTATATGTCGGCGAAAGTGGTCCCCGGTAGGTAGCGGTCGTCATTCGCCGCCTTTGTTGATTTCGCATCTATGAATGGCCCTTTGTAGCCGTTGACGACGGAATAGTAGCCTTCGCGAATTAAAACTTCAGGGGTTGTTTTATCCGCTTTGACTCCTCGAGCTTCAAGCAGCTCGACTTGTTCTTGGATGGTCTTGAAAGGTCTATCCATGTGATTGTCCCCTAAAACGCGAAAACCGCCTTTCGGCGGTATCGCGGATTGCGACGGACGTACCGTATCGCAACCTCATCACGCCGCTAATCTAACCCATTGGTCGAGCTTTTGTCAAGACGCGTTTAATAAATAGAAAACCGTCTTGTTTTAGTTGGTGTGGGCGGGGCTTCGCGGGGCCATCTCGCCATTCCATTCCATTCGCTACGGTACCTTCTTCCTGGTTTGTGGTCAAGAAGCCCTCGCGTCATGTTCTCACCGCCGACTCGAAATTGGATCGTTGCTACAGGTCTGAGTATATCCCAGCGCGCTATGGGGCTGCCGTTCAGCCTGCTCGGCATCGCTCGTTTTTGATGAGCGAAACGCGACCGCTCGACCTGCGGCGCGAATTCGGCCGTTCGCCAATTTTTCTATTTGACTTATTTTTTACGCGGGATACTATGGTCGCTGTGAGCGCCGAGATGGAATTCTGCACCGTCTCGCTTAGCTCCGCTTTCTGTTTTGCGGCATGTGCCGCGTTCATTCTGCATTTGACATAGGCGAACTGTACCCTCGTGCGTGCGCGGGGTTGTTTTGGCGTGCTTGCTGGCGTGCTCGCGCTCGAATGCAGACGCGCCGCCGCCGCTGTGTCGATGCAGCGAGAGGAAGGGCTCAAACCATATGAAGAAAACCAGCATTATCAAGCGCTTCGGGCGCGTTGCCGGCGTTGTGGCGCTGGCGGGCGCGCTGGCGTGCGGCCTGCTCGCGGGCTGCTCGTCGAATTCGTCGTCGAGCGACACCGACGTTCCCGCAACGGGCGAGTTCAAATCGACCGTCATGTTCTGCGGCTCCACGTCGCTGTATCCCATTATCTCGAGCCTCGCTTCGTCGTTCACCGACGAATACGTGACCTGGGATAAGGCCAATTCCGAACTCCCCGAGAGCAACATTTCCATCTACGTCGCCCCCGGCGGCTCGGGCGTTGGTGTGAGCGCTCTTGAAGAAGGCACCTGCGATTTCGGCATGCTCGCCCGTTCGCTGAAAGACTCCGAGAAGGAAGCCCTCGGCGACTACCGCGAGTATGAGGTTGCCAAAGACGCCCTCACCGTTTCCGTGAATGCCGAAAACCCCATCGTGGGCGTGGTTGATGACATGTCCACCGGCACCATTCGCCAGATCTTCGCCGGCGAAATCACCACGTGGGACCAGGTCGACGCTTCTCTGCCGGCCGAACCCATTCAGGTTTACATCCGCGACCTGTCCGGTGGCGCTTACGAGGTGTTCCAGAAGAACGTTATGGGCGATTCCAAGGTGACCGATTCGGCCACCCAGTCCGCTTCCATGACCGAGCTTGCCACCAACATCGCCAACAACAAGTGGGCTATTGGCTACGCTGGCTTCGGCGCCTACAACAAGGCGAACGCCAACGGCACCAAGCTCGTTGCCATGAAGGTTGACGGCGTCGAAATCACCGAGGACACCATCGTTTCGGGCGAGTACAAGATCCAGCGTCCCGTGATGTTCGTTGGCGTGGGCGAGCCCACCGTGGCGCAGCAGGCGTTCATCGATTACATCTACTCTGACGCCGGCATCAAGGCCATCACTTCCAACGGCTACATTCCCTCGTTCAGCACGAAGTAATGTCGCCGCAACCACATACCGGTTTGCCGAAGGTCCGCTCGCTTCATATGCGGGCGGACCGCTTTGCGCACGCGCTTTCGGGCGCGCTTGCGGCGTTGGCCGTGGCGGCGCTCGTGGCCGTTATCGCGACGGTCGCGCTGCAGGCCGCGCCCGTGGTTTCGGAAGTTGGCCTGCGCGAATTCTTGCTGGGCCAGGAATGGATGCCCATCGATTTCGGCTTCGGCGCGTCGTACGGTATCGCGAACTTCATCGCGGCGACCATGGTGGTCTCTGCGCTGGCGCTCGCGATGGCGTTCGTGGTGTCGCTCGGTTCGGCGCTGTTTCTGTCGTGCGCGGCCAATGCCGCCGTGCGCGGGGCGCTTCGCTCGGCGATCGACCTGCTCGCGGGCATACCGTCGGTCGTGTTCGGCTTCGTGGGCCTCGAGGTGGTGTCGAAGGCGTTCATTTCCGCGGGCGTGCCTTCGGGCAACTGCGTTTTGGCAGCCTCCATCGTGCTCGCGATTATGGTGCTGCCTTTCATGGTGTCGTCGATGACCGAATCGATGCTTGCGTCGAAGGCGCGCTATCTGGGCGCGTCGCGCGCGCTCGGCGTGCCGAAATGGTGCGGCGTGTACGGCGTGGTGCTGCCGGCGTCGTTCGGGAATTTGTGGCCGTGCGTCATGACGGCGTTCGCGCGCGCGATGGGCGAAACCATGGCCGTGATGATGGTCGTGGGCAACGCGAATCTGTTCCCGCAGCTGCTGGGCAAAAGCGAGACCATCGCGTCGCTCATCGCGCTTGAGATGGGCACGGC
Source organism: uncultured Slackia sp. (assembly GCA_934661005.1). GTDB lineage: Bacteria > Actinomycetota > Coriobacteriia > Coriobacteriales > Eggerthellaceae > Slackia. The sequence goes on along the minus strand of CAKUIK010000048.1, from coordinate 8,235 downwards.
GGAAGCGGGCAGCACGCACATGCATGCGCTGTTCGCCGCGGGATTCGTGCTGCTCGTACTCGTGCTTGCGATTGATCTCGCGGCTGCGGGCGCGCAAAAGGCACTTTTGCAGCGTGCATCGCGCCGCCGTGTGGGCATGTGGGTGCTCGGCCGCGCTGGTGCAGTGTGCGTGCGTGTGTGGGCGTGTGTGGGCATGGGGCTCGTGTGCGCCGTGATCGCGTTTCTGTTCGGCTATGTGTTCGTGCAGGGCGCGGGCTGCATTTCCTGGGAATTCGTCACGCAAAGCCCGAGCGGCGCCGTGCTCGGCAGCGAGGGCGGTATTTTCCCCGCCATTGTGGGCAGCGCGTGGTTCACGGGCGTGGCGCTGGTGCTTGCTGCTCCGCTTTCGGTGGGCACGGCGGCCTATCGCGTGTTCTTCTGCAAAAGCGACTGCATAAGTTCCCTGGTTGGACGCGTGATTTCGGTTATCGCCGGTGCGCCGTCCATCGTGCTGGGCCTGTTCGCCTACGCGGTGCTCGTGCGCGATGCGGGCCTGGGGCGCTGCGTGCTCGCGGGTGGCGTGGCGCTGGCGATTATGATCGTGCCGTTCATCGAGGTGCGCGTCGAGAAGGCGTTTCGCGAAGTGCCGCGAGCCCTGCTTGTACAGGCGGCTTCGCTCGGATGCTCGAAAAGCTATGTGCTGCGTACGCTCGTGGCTCCGTATTGTCGCGGCGAGGTGCTTGGCGCCATTGTGCTGGGCGCGCTGTATGCTCTGGGTGCGGCGGCTCCGCTCATTTTCACGGGCGGCGTGGCGTTCGCGCCGCTTCCGAGCGACGTGTTCTCGCCGGCCATGGCGCTGCCGCTGCATTTGTACCTCATGCTTGCGCAAGGCACGACCATTCCACAGGTGTATGCCACGGCGTTTGTGCTCATGGCGCTCGTGCTTGCGTGCAACTTGGCCGTTTCGCTCTATGCATATATAAGGAAAAAGCGATGGATGAAATCGTAGGGGCGGCAACGCAGCTCGAGCTCGCGCTGCGCGTTGCGGAAATGAATGCGTTTTACGGCGAGCGCCAGGTGCTGCGCGATGTAGCGTTCGAGGCGCAGCGGGGCAGCGTCACGGCGGTTATTGGGCCGTCTGGGTGCGGAAAGTCGACGCTGCTCGCGTGCTTGAACCGCACGATTGAAGATGTGCCCGGCGCGCGATGGCGCGGCGACGTGCTTCTGCGCGGCGAGGAAACGGCGTGCTTGAGCGCCGATGAGCTGCGCGCTCGCGTGGGGCTCGTGATGCAGCAGCCCACGCCGTTTCCGTTTTCGATTGAGCGGAATATCGCTTATGGCCTGCGGTTTCGTGGGGTGAGGAATCGCCGGCGGTTGCGCGAGGCCGCCGAGACGTATTTGGACATGGTCGGCTTGCTCGCCGAAATCGACGGCGACGTGCGTCGCAGCGCGCTCGAGCTTTCGGGCGGCCAGCAGCAGCGTTTATGCATCGCGCGCGCCTTGGCGCTCGAGCCCGACGTGCTGCTGCTCGATGAGCCGTGCTCGGCGCTCGACGTGGCGAGTTCGGCCACAGTTGAGGCGGCGATTGGCGAACTGAAGAAGTGCTGCGCGGTGGTTGTGGTGACGCATAATTTGGCACAGGCGCGCCGTATTGCCGACAGCGTGGTGTGCATGGATGCGGGCAGCGTGGTGTGGCAGGGCGGCTGCGCGGAGCTTTTCGAGGAAAAGCGCGAGTCGGTGCTCGCGCCGCTGTACGGAAGCGAGCTTCTTTAGGGCGGTGCACCTTCTCTTCTGCACGCAATGCGTTGTTTTCCCAGATGATGGCTTTTGCCCCTTGCTAACGTGGTTGCAACGCAGTACAGTTCTAGAAATGCATAAATATGCTAAAACCTGCATAGAAAGCCGCAAAATGAACGAACCCGTGCATACATTCCGTCTTGCTACGCCCGACGATGCCGAGGCTTTGCTGAAAATCTACGAGCCTTATATTGCCACCACGGTCACCAACGAGACCCAGGTGCCCGCGCTTGGCGAATTCCGCCAGCGCATCGTCGAGCGCGACGGGATGTATCCCTACATCGTGTGCGAGGAAGATGGGCGCCCGGTGGGGTATGCCTATGGCAGCCGCTTGTTCAGCCGCGCGGCATATGCGTGGTCGGCGGAGCTTTCGGTGTATTTTTCGAGCGACCATCGCGGGCGTGGGCTCGGCCGCGCGATTTACGGCAAGCTGTTCGACCTGCTCGCGCTTCAGGGCGTGCGCACGGTGGTTGGCAAGGTGGTGTGCCCGAACGAGAAGAGCGACCACCTGCACGAGAAAATGGGCTTTGAGCTGGTGGGCACGCTGCGCGCGGCGAGCTGGAAGCTGGGCACGTGGCACGACGTACACCTGTGGGAGAAGCATATCGGCGACGTTGAGGCCGAACCTGCGCCGCTGCTGCGCCTGTCCGAGGTCGATCCCGAAAAGGTGCGCGCGATTCTCGAGGCGTAAGAGGCGTTGAGTTAGGCGGGGTCGTTTGGGGCCTTGGCGGGTCCCGCTGTGAGCGTGGCTGTGGTAGCGCTTCTTTTGGTATCGTCGGGGCCTTGGCTCAACTGTCGCGCTTTTTGCCGCGATTCTTAAGGACGGCATTAAGCGGTGTGGCGCTCTCTGCCTCTAAAATAAGAGAGGCCCGAACCTGTCGGACCTCTCCAGGTGTCGCCCGAAAGCTTCCACCGCTATTGCTAAGATAGTTTAGCACGGTATTCAATTTTTCAAGATTTTGTTACATATTTTTTGAGCATCTTAAGTTTGCTTGGGGTCTCGGTTCGAACGAGTTTTCCGTAGATTCCAGATGGAAGTTCTTTCCTGTACTTGAGTAGAATCGCTTCATAATCCGAAATGAGTCGCTTTCTATCGGTTTTGGAAAAACCGAGAAGACTGAGGAGATATACAATCAGAATAACGTAGTCCGTAATATCGGAGAAGTTGACTGAATCGATGCCTGCCTCGCTTTTCAATAGTTTTCCGATGCCGCTTGAAATGCCTCCAGATTTAAAACGCACGTCTGAGACGATGGCGTTATGGGCGATAGCGTTTCTCAAATCCTTAAGCAGGTAGATTATGGAGAGGAGAAGAGATTCCGAATCGTATTGAGACGGCATTCCGAGATCGGTCACGATTGCGGTTTTTACGGGGCGATTAAGGCAGGCGTAGAAGTTGCCAAATTCCCCTAGGGTCATAGCCTCGAAGATGGCCCATATCGGAATCGTCCTCCCTCGGTCGCGGAAGTGTTTAAAGAACGGCCTGTTGTCTTGTTCTCGTGAAATGAGTCCATCGATGGTTTGCCGCAATCTGAGTCTGCTTGCCCAAGACTTTTTATAATCTGACGTGCCTGGCCGGTATCCTCTGTATGCTGTCAGGCAATTCTTATAGATTTCGTCGAAGTCCTCGCTTTGGGCGTGTTTGAGCACTGCCTCGAGAGTGTAATTCTTCAGGGCTGTCTCAATGGTCATTACGTGTGGGTAAAGAAGTGTTTTGATTTGCATGTCCATGGCATGGAGCGATGCGATTTGGTTGAAGTCTGTGATTGGAAGCCTTTTCGAGGAGTCGCCCAGGAATCTAAATCCTTTGTAGCCGTGATAATAGCCGATGTTCTTGAGTTTCCTCTTTTGAGCCGAGCCGCTGATGGAGACCCCTTGATCCCGAAGATGTTTCATGAGGGAGTTGGTTGATTTGGGAAGCATCGTTTGCCTTTCCGCTGGCTGGGCGTTACGAGTGATTCTATCACGGGTTGTAGCAGTATGCTCTTTTCTCCGGTTGTTACTGAGGCGCCGTTTGCGGTGGCGCCTTTTGGTGGATGGAATAGACCCATGTGTAGTCTGCTCGGCTTCCCTGTCGGCAATTCGGCTGTTTGGGTGAAGGGTGTTCGGGGTGGCGCTTTGAAAATGATGTGTAAGATTCGGCTTGCGATGCTTACGACCGATGCGGCTTATGATTTGCTGCTATATAAGCGAATGGCTCGCAACCATGAGGCTGCGAGCCATTTCTGTTCTTGGACCAAAAGAGGGAGGGGCGCCCAAGGAAGATAGGGAAATGTGCGGAAGGCAATAGGGCTAGACGAGGTTTTCCGCGACGTCTTCGGCGGCAACCTTGCCCGACTGCACGCACCAGGCCTGCTGCGAGCCTTCGCAGATGGAAACGTCGTAGGAGTCGCCATACAGGCCGCCCGCGTCGCATCCTGCGGCATAGAGGCAGACGATGGACTCGTCATTGGCATCGAGCACCTGCGTCTTGTCGTTGACTTTCATGCCGCCGACCGTGGCGCCGCGGGAAACGGAAGTGTTCATGCTTCTTGCCCAGGGCCGCACGGGCACGTACATCCAGGAGCAGCTCGTGCTTTCGCAAAGCACAGTGAAAACCCATACGAGGAGCATCTATCGAAAGCTGAATGTAGGCGATCGCCAGGAAATGCTCGACCTTATTCAGCAGACGAAGTTGTAAGAAGTGCGGCTGAGGTGTAGTGCTTGGGATTTGATGCCACGCCTGCAACGCTTTGCCTCCCTCGTGTCAAAAAACGCGACGATTAGGTCGTTTTGCAAGGGTTCGGAGCTGAAAATCTAACCTTGGGGTAAGGTTTGAGCTATGTCCTTGGTTGATGATGGCTCTTACCTGGAGTTTTACACTCAGGTGAGTTGGGTTGCAAAGAAACGAAGCGCCCGCCGCCTCTTTTGGGGCGCCGAGAGTGCCTAATCGCGGCGTTTTTTGACGCCCAGCTCATCAAACGACGCAATGCGGCCTAATCGTCGCGATTTTTGCCACAATGAGAAGTGGTGCGACAATTGCAAATGTGGCGCGAGCGAGGCTAGCGTGTTTTGCGACGAAAGCGCCATATACCGTGCGTTGGATGCAAGGAGGCTGGCGTTATGAAACTAAATCGAACGTTGCGCGATTGCGTGTATGGCATGGCGGTGGGCGACGCTTTGGGCGTGCCTTTCGAATTCAAGCCGCGCGGAAGTTTTGAGTGCGTCGATATGGTGGGTGGCGGCAGCCACGGCCAGACCGCTGGCACGTGGAGCGACGACACGAGTATGGCGCTCGCGCTGTGCGACAGCTATCGTGAGCTGGGGCGCGTCGATTGCGACGATATTCTGCGGCGGTTCCGCGCGTGGATCAACGATGGGGCGTACACGGTGGGTGGCGTGGCGTTCGACTATGGCAACGCCACGCGTAAGGCGCTCGCGACGGGCCACGGCGGAACGGGCGAGTGGGACAAGGGCAACGGGTCGCTTATGCGCTGTTTGCCCATGGCTTTCATGGATTGTTCGAGCGCCGAGGTGCGCGCGGTGAGCGCCATCACGCATGCGACCGACGCCTGCATGGACGCGTGCGAGAAAATGGTTCGTTATGCCGCGCGTTTGATGCGCGAGGGCGCGTCTGCGGGTGAGTCGGCTGGCGAGCCCGGCGGAAGCAGCGGCTATGTGTGGGATACCTATAACGCCGCGATTTGGTGCCTGGAGCATACGGAAAGCTACAAGGAATGCGTGCTTGCTGCGGTGAATTTGGGTGATGACACTGACACCACTGCTTGCGTCGCGGGCGGCTTGGCGGGCATCCTGTATGGTCGCGAGGCGATTCCTCGCGAGTGGCTGGCGGCCCTGCGTGGCAAAGACGTGATCGAGGCGTGCCTGTTCGAGTAGCGGTGCGGCGGCGGGCTGGCATGGTGTCGAACCTTCTGCCGCAAAACTCTGTGGCGTGGTTAAATGACAAAGGGGCCCAAGATGAGTTCGTGGGCTATCCTTTGCAATTCAAAACGCTGCGCCATTTGCGGCTTTCGAGCCTATTGACAACGATGCCGCGAAACGGCAATGCCTTTGGGCGAAAAAGGCAATCGTGCCGAATGATTCTTCGAGGAAGGAGTGCTCTGTGCCTGACTTTTTGCTTGCGCTGCTCTTTCTTTATCTGGCTTTCATTGCGGTCGTTGGCTCCATAGCGCTGTATGGGAAAGCGATTGACAAAGTTTCCGAGAAGAACCAGGCGCGCGCCGTAAAGATTCACGGTTTCGTGATGAAGGCGCTGAAATTCGCGTTTGTCGTTGTTGTCTTCTTGGGCATTGCCACGGGGTGGCTTTTGGCCATCGTGCTTATCTAAATGGCGTGGCGGCTTGGCGGCGTTGGAATGTATCCAATTTGGGCGCCAGGTGGCTATAATCAATCTGCGCCAAGAAAGCCTGGGTTCGTCGCCTGGACAAGTTCCTTGGCGTTTTCATTTCCTGTGGAGTATGCGGGTTCGCCAGCATCAGGCAGAACGGGCAGGCCTCGAGGCTCGTTGGAGCTCGGGCGAATCTCATGCCCTTGTCCCAGTCTCCGCTGGCGTTCGCGATGACCATCTCGTTCAGGTGCTTCCCGCATACGCGCGAATGATCCCTGAAAGCAGGTACTATCGCGTGTATTATTGTGGTGCTCTCCGCGCATGCGGGGATGATCTCGAATGCGATGCATGCCGCTATGTGACGAAGATGGCGGAACAGGAAGATGATGCCTGCTCGCGCGAGAGGTTCTGCCGAATCGTCGAGCACCGTTGGGTAGAGCTGGACTAGATATAAGGCAGTGGCGGGGCTTCGGTCCCGCTCTAAAGTGGGAAAACTAGGAGAGGACAAACCATGAGAGAAGCAGCAGCATACAAGGGCAAAGACGGCGGCATGGTAGAGTTCGCGGAGGCCAAGTAATGCGCGCCGCGCAGTTCCGCGCGATGCGCGAGACGCTTGGCCTGAGCCAGGAGGATGTTGGTGACGCTGTGGGCGTCGACTGCGAGAGCGTCGAGAGCTGGGAGGCTGGCGTAAACCCGATTTCCGACGACGTGGAGGAGTGGCTCTCGTGCGAGAAGGCTGTCGCGGACTACGCTGTGAAGTCCGCCATCGGCAACATCCTCGCGCTTCCCGATCCCCCCGCCACGGTGTCGCTCGCCTACTATCGTACCCAAGAGGAGTACGACCAATTCGGGCGCGGCGACGGCCCCTTCCGCATCGGCAACGCCAACGCGCGCCGGGTGGCCGACGCGCTCGAAGCTGAGGGAATCGACTGCGAGTTCTACTACCCGGGCGAATCGGAGGCCGTGAAGACGTGCTCCCCACACACGTGGGGATGATCCCGAAATACTCCAGGCTTCTTCGGGGCACGATACGCCGCCCGAACCGGATGTAGCGCGGACGTGAACACCTCCCGAAAGTCCAGCGCTGCGCTTCCACAATTCGAAGTCTGTGAACTCAGGCTTTCATTGTGGCGGGGTGTCACAAGATAAAAACGCCGAAGCGGGGCCTTCTGACTGAATGACACGGGCGTTTATTCGATGCTTATGGCATCCTAACGCCGTTCTCTATTTCCCAATCGATGCTGCTCTCCCATGCTTCTTTCCACGTAGCGGGCGGGTTTTTACGCTCTTCTTCATCGATGGCCGTAAGAACCTCATCTGAAACGTTCGAAAGGCGGTTGGGCCTATCGTCGACACCGAACGAGCCATAGTCTAGAGTTTTTTCCATTTGCAACCATGCCCTCTCGGATTCACTCATGGTTCCGGTTGTGGCCTTATGCCTTCTTGCTCTTGCCCTAATTGCCTCGTCTGTGCGGGGGTGATTTTCGGGGATTGAGAGACTGCTGGCTCGAAAAGATGATAAGCCCCGGGTTAGCTATCCAGCACGCCCGGGGCTTTTCGACCTATTATATGCTGTTGGTTTGTTTTGCGATATGACCTCGGACTTAAAATCGAAAAACGAGGTTCGATTTCTGGGCTAGGTTCTGTTGGAGTGCGTTTACAGCCGCCCGCACCAACGCGTGCTTAGTGGTTGCGACGCCTTGCTGCGGCGACGCCCGCTACGACAGCGGTTGCTCCAGCTACGCCCAGAGCGGCTGCCGTCAAGGCTGCGTCATCGCCCGTGGTGGGAATTGCGTCCGCGGTGGGCTTGGCAGTTGCGGGCTTGGTCGCCGCCGGAGCCGTTGCCGCTTTGACAGGCTTGTCGGTGTTGGCTTCGGCGCCGTTATTGTCGCCAGGCTGCGGCGTAGGCTCGGGCTGCGGCGCCGGCTTCTCGGGATCGACCGGGGCCGGCGCGGCCTCGGGCGTAAACGTCAGATCAGTGTTGAGCCACAGGGTGTAGATCCAGCCGCTGTCGGGATCGGATACGCCATCCGCGACCTCGTATCCGCACTCCTGGCCGTTGATCACCAGCTTGGTGCTGGGCGTGAAGTAGAAGCCGCGCGCGGACTTAAGGTAGATGCCGTAGCGATAGG
>CAKUIK010000047.1 GCA_934661005.1 uncultured Slackia sp. | reverse complement strand
GACTCGGGCGGAGGTTGCGTGCGTTCAGCGGGCGGTCTCCTTCGCCCCTCCACACATTGCCTGGTAATGCACGAACGCGGCGCGTGCGGAAAACAATTCACGAAATTCTTATTGCTAGCGTGCTTTAGTGTGGTATAGTGCATGGCAACGAAAACGCAGCGCTTGGGCGCCGCAAACGATTTTCCGAAAGGAGCCACCAGCATGAACAACGCTCAGAACAACCTCATGAACTGGTGGTGGCGTGATGTGAATAAGGTCGGTCGACTGTGAGTTCCTCACGCCTTATATAGTTTGGTGAACAGGGGCCCTCGGTTAGACCGAGGGCCTTTTTGTATGCGCCGAACTTCCCAGCGGCGCACCAACGTAAAGGCATCGACCGCATTCGCATCACGCGCCTCCATTTTTTTGAACAACGCCCATTCAACCTGTTACTCAACCTACCCCCGACCCGGTAAATGCTCGTAGCGTTTAACGGGTAGCGTCAACGAATAACGCTAACGGGCGGCGTTAACAGGTTTCCTGAAAGGATGCATCTCATGTCTGAAAATGTTACTACTGCCCAGCCTCGTACCGTTGCAACTGTCGATCGCGGAAAGCTCGACATCAAAGCGCTTGTGCTGCTCGCCATCCTGCTCGCGGCCGGCTTCATTCTGAATATGTTTGTTGGCAAAGCGATTTCTGGCGCCACAGGCGGCATGATTTCGCCCGAGTTCATCATTTCCGCGTTCTGCCTGACTATTTTGGTGGTTCGTCCGAATATCGGCCAAGCCCTGGTCATTGGCCTTATTTCTGCGGCTGTCATTCAGATTACCACCACGTCGCCGTTCATTGATTTCGCGGCAGAAGGTGTCGCTGCGGTGGTTATGGCGCTCATCGTAAAGGCGGGCATGAACACTCCCGCGAAAAAGGTTATTCCTTTGATCGGCACGTTTGTGACAACGGTGCTTTCGGGATGCATTTTCATGGTTATTAAGATGGCAATGATCGGCGTTGTTGGCGAACTCGCCGCTGCAATGCTTCCCGTCGTCATCGCCACGGCGGTTTTCAACGCCATTCTGTGCCAGGCGCTTTATGTGCCCATTAAGAAGGCCCTGAAGGTCGAAGATTAGGCTGCACCAAACCTTTCTAAAGGTTATCAAGTATCTAAGCGTAATTAAGTAGCATCTCGCATATAGGTTTCCGAAAGGCCAACCATGAATTCGATCATCGAAGTAAAAGACGTAACGTTCACGTATTCGGGCGCGCAACATCACGCGCTCGAGCGGGTATCGCTCGCCGTGGCCGAGGGCGAGTTCGTGGGAATCATTGGTCCGTCGGGTGCCGGCAAGTCGACTTTGGCCGGGGTTATGTCGGGCGCGGTCCCGCACCATTTCACGGGTGAGCTTTATGGCGCATGCCTGGTCGACGGCAAAGATACGTGCGAGGTTACCTTGACCGATGTGTCGCGCCTGGTGGGAAGCGTGTTACAAGATATCGATGCCCAATTCGTGGCATCGAATGTGCGCGACGAGCTGTTGTTCGGGTTGGAGAATTTCGGCGTGGCGCACGATGAGATTCCCGCTCGCATGCAGCAAGCGCTCGAAACGGTGGGCATCGAAGATTTGCGCGATCGCGAAATCGCAACGCTTTCGGGCGGCCAAAAGCAAAAGGTCGCCATCGCGGCCATTCTGGCGCTGCGTCCGCGCGTGCTCGTGCTCGACGAGCCCACTGCGGCACTCGACCCCGCGTCTTCGACGCTTGTTTTCGAAACGTTGCGCGAAGTGAACCGATCGGCCGGCATTACCGTGGTGGTAATCGAGCAGAAGGTTGCGCTGCTTTCGCAATACTGCAGTCGCGTGGTTGTGCTTGACCAGGGAAAGCTGGTATTCGACGGCACGCCGCACGAGGTATTCTCACATGGCAAGCAGCTGCGCGAGATTGGCGTTGATAGCCCGCGCGTCGCCCGCGTGTCGAATTCGCTTGCGGCGGCGGGGCTGTGCGAGCCGGGCGAGCCAGCGCTTTCCGTCGACGAGGCGGCGGCGCTTGTTGCCCGCATTGTGAGCGCGGGCGTGCATGGCGCCGATGTTGAAGAGGCTTGCACCGCCTCCGCTTCCGCTGTGTCGGGCGTGTCTTCGAATGCCGCCGCTCCCGACGCGCCTATCGGCAAGCGGTCCGCGGCTTCTTCGCCTGCGCGCACTGGCGAGCCGGTGGTTCGCTTCGAAGGCGTGGGCTATTCCTATCCGGGCGGCGGCGCTTCGGTGCGGGCGCTCGATTTTAAGGTATTCCCTGGTGAAATCGTCGGTATCGTGGGCCAGAACGGTGCGGGCAAAACCACGCTCACCAAGCTGCTCAATGGTTTGCTTAAGCCCGCCGCGGGCAACGTCGTTGTTGCGGGTCTGGATACGCGCGAGGTTCCCACGAGCCGCATCGCCCGCCATGTGTCCACCCTGTTCCAAAACCCCGATCGTCAAATTTGCAAAGACACCGTGCTCGACGAGGTTGCGTTCGGGCTGCTGTTGCAGGGCGTTTCGCCGGACGAGGCAACGGCGCGCGCCAAGACGACATGCGAGCGATTCGGTCTTCCTCTCGACGAAGCGCCGTTTTCCCTGTCGCGCGGCCAGCGCCAAATGGTGGCGCTCGCATCGGTCGTGGTAGGGAATCCTCAGGTCATCGTGCTCGATGAGCCTACGAGCGGGCTCGATTACCGCGAGTGCATGACGGTTATGGAAACCGTGCGCGACATGGCGGCGGCGGGAAGCGCGGTGGTCATGGTGTGCCACGACATGGAAGTGGTGAGCGATTTCGCCGATCGCCTGGTGGTTATGGCGAATGGGGAAATTCTTGGGCGCGGAACGTGCGCCGATGTGTTCTCGAATGCCGGCCTTATGCAGCGCGCCTTCGTCGAGCCCCCTCAGGCTATCGCGCTTGCGGAAAAGCTCGCGGCCGAAGTTTCGCCAGCGTTTGCGGGACTTTCCGAAGTTTCGGATATCGTTGCCGTTGCGAAGGAGCTGGCTTGCCGTGCTTAACGTTATCGACTATATGCCGGGCGATACGCTGCTGCATAGGCTGAACCCCGTAACGAAGATGGCGCTTGCCGCGGCAATTATCGCGGCGACGTTTTTGTCCAGCTCCTATGCCATGCTCGTAGGGCTGCTCGCGTTCACGTTGCTCATGGGGGTTTACGCCGGCGTCGCGAATCGCCTGATCACGCTTATGAAGCTACTCGTACCGCTCGCGCTCATTTTATTTTTGCTGCAGGTTATCTTCATGCGCGCGGGCACGCCCGTGCTCGGTTTTGCCACCGATGAGGGCCTTATTACGGGCAGCAAGGCATGCCTGCGCCTGCTTGGCGTGGCCACGCCGCTTTTGCTCATGCTCATGGTGACGCCGCTTGGCGACCTCGCGAACGCGTGCGTCGAGAAGCTGCATATTCCGTATCGCTATGCGTTCGCGTTCACCACGGCGTTGCGCTTCGTGCCTGTGTTCTCGCAGGAAATGAACGCCATCGTGGAAGCTCAAACCGCGCGCGGCGTGGAGTATGACACAAAGAATCCCTTCAAGAAGCTGCGTCTCATGCTGCCTTTGTGCGTGCCGCTGCTGCTTTCGTCGGTAGGCAAAACCGATGCTACGGCGCTTGCGGCCGAGCAGCGTGGCTTCTATCTGCGCACGCGCGAAAGCGCATACGACCGCTACCCGCTTGTGGCGCGCGATCATGCGGCGTTCGCACTGTGCGCAGCACTCATTGTGTTGGGTGTCGCATTCTAGGAGAGACTAGCTTTCCACGAACTTTTTGAGCATATCGAGGCGCGTGGCTATGTTGTCGCGAAGATCATCGGCTAAATAAGGCGTCGACTCGAGCGTTTCGCCAAACAGCCCGTTGCCGGCATCGCGAATCGCCCTATCTATATTGTTCGCAATGGGCGTGGCCAGCGTTTTCAGGAACTGTTTCGTTATGCCCAAATCGTGGGCGAGTAAGGTGAAATCACTGGGTTTCACATCGCCGATATCGCGAGCGTTTCCGAGGGCCATTGCCATGTCCTTGCTGAAGCGATCAAACAACTCCGTGCTTACCAAGTCGTAAGCGGGTGCAAGCTGGCAGAGCGTGGTGTTGCCTTCTTTGGCATAGGTAATCGAATAGTTTTTAAGGTGCGCGTCGCAGTTTCCGATAACAAAGTTGAAGCATATAGTTTTTGCGAATTGCGAGAGGTTCTCGGCGGGTCTTGTGGTGTGGTTGCGAAGCCATTGGGCTATGGTCGCAATGGATCCACCTTTAAGCTCTGCGTATTTTGAGGCGGATACAAGGCCGAATGCTTGCGCAAGGTCCTCCTGGTGAATTCGCTCCACATGGATTTGCCCGCCATCCATTCTCATGCGTCTGTCGAAGCGTTCGACGGCCAATACGGGCTTTCGAAAATCAAGCAGTGCGACATTCGGAACGCGAATTCCGCATTCTTTTGCTGCCTTCATGCAAAGAAATTCAAGGTCAACAAGCTTTTCAATATGACTTGTCTTAAGGATATGGGTGCTTGCGGCAAGCCCGTGTGGTTTCAGCCACCCTCGGGCCATAGGCTCGCTTGGAATATGGGCGAGTCCGATTTTGCTTTGCGCGCCAGCGAGGGAGAGGCGCGCATTGATGTTTTCCTTTGATGCGCTGGGAAGCGATTGGAAGAAGTGCGATATGCGCTTGGCGTCGATGCTCTCGTATTCATCGCTTCGGTTCAATTGTGGGTCGTTTGCGCTTTCGATGACCACGTCGCCAATGCAATCACGTCCGCATGCGGCGAGCATCGCCCGATAGTCACTTTCGCGTACGCCTAATTCCGCCGCAAGCGCTTCTCGTGCTCTGCCTTCGGCAAGCAGCCCTTCGAAATAGGGCTTGAATTGCGATTCGCCATAAGGATTTGATGTAAGCGGAAGCGAGTGGGAGAGCGGAATCGCCCCCTGGCTTTCGGCATAGCTTTCCAAATAAGAGAAAAATGGCACCCCATCTGGTGTTTCCGCAATCGATCCAACGGGGAGCAATTCGCCTTCGCGGCAAAGCGAGATATGGAGGCTATTCATGGCTTCTTCCTTCGGCGAACAAATCGATTCCAAGCGTTGTTATTACGTTGAACGTTTTGCCAATTTCCGCCGTTGGCTTGCCGTTTTCGAGATTCGAGAGAAACGTTATGCCAACGCCGCTTAATCCGGCGAGCTGCGTCTGGGTGAGGCCCTGGCGCTTTCTTTCCTTTGAAATAAGTTGGCCAAGTTCTTGGATTCCATTAATGCGGGTCATGGCTTCACCATCCTTTATACGTACGCATAAAGGATACTATATTGTATTGCTATTTATGCGTACGCATAAAACGCAGCGTATTTGGGATCAATTTACGCGAACGCGTAAATTTGCCCGCCAGGCTGTTATATATGCGTTCGCATGCATGGTCTGCGCGCATGAAAAAGGGAGCCGATTGCTCGACTCCCTTTGTGCATGTGCGCGACTGGCGCGTTTGCGAATGCGTTGCGCGAATTAGAAGCGCAGGCTCAGGCAGCTCAGGCCGCCGTCGATCTTGCGATACTCGGACGTATCGACGGTGAGCGTCTTGTAGCCCAAATCCTGCACGGCCTTGAGCACGGTGGGGTAGCCCTCGGGCACGATGACGGTGCCGTTCACCCAAATGCAGTTGGCGGCGTAGGCTTCGTCCTCGGGGATTTCAACCTTGTTGTACTTCTCGAAGTCGGGCTTGGTCTTGAACTCGCCGGAAACCAGCATGTTGTTGTCTTCCAGGTAGTTCACGCCGGTCTTCAGGTGCAGCACGTACTCCAGCGGAACTTCGCTGCCCGAAAGGCCCCAGCCCTCGAGAATCTCGATGAACTGGCGAATGCCCTCTTCGTTGGTGCGGGCAGAACGGCCTACATAGAAGTGATCGCCGACCATCATGACGTCGCCGCCCTCGAGCGTGCCAGGAGCGGTGATGTGGGCAATGTGATCGTCGTCGAAGAACTGGCGAATGGTGGGCTCCATTTCCTTGGCCTCGCCATTGCGGGTGCCGGCGCCCGGGTTGTCGATGATAGCGCCGCAGCGGGTGATAACGGCGGTGTCCTCAACGAAGCAGCTGTCGGGATACTCTTCCATTGCGGGAAGCACGGTAACGTCCACGCCGCACTGCTTCAGGGCCTCGATGTAGGCGTCGTGCTGCTCAATCGCCTTCTCGTAAATCGGCTTGCCCAGCTCAGGCGCGCTGGTGATGCCGTCGCACAGCGATTTGCCAGGGCGGCGGACAATAACGTGGGAAAACTTAGCCATGGAAAGTTCCTCTCTCTGCGAACGTGGCTATAGTCGCGCGTTGCGCGGCTTTCCAAACGGCCTCCATTGTACTCCCTTTAGGCGAATACGTCTCGGAGGGAGGGTTTTCGCTTTCCACGCTTCTGCGCGACCCTATTTCCCCATGAATTCCTTCGTGAGGCCAGCGCGCGTTTGCGTGTCGGTTTTCTTGTAGATGTTCGTAAGGTGGCGCTGAACCATACGAAGCGAAATTCCCAGTTCATCGGCCACTTGCTTGAGTGGCCGCTCGTCGCAGGTCACGGCGCGCAGCACGTCGGTCTCGCGCGGAGTGAGGCCGCATTGGGCGATGAATTCCGCTTGCAGCTCTTCGGCGGAAGGCGCGCTTTCGGCGGCGCGGCCGGCCTCGATGACCTCGCGCTCTCGTGAGGTCGACGGCAAACGGAACAGCCCGGCGCCAATGAATGCGGCGCTGGCCAGCATGAAGAGCACAATCGAGGCAATCATGACGGCAGCGACGCCAGCCTGCGTCAGTGCGAGCGATGCGCCTGAAATGGTGAACGCGCATACATTGTTCACGGCGCGGCCCATGCCCGCCCACAGCTGCGGCGTGCGCATGCGCGGTGCGAGCTGCAGGAACATGGTGGTGAAAAATGTTACGAAGAAGCCCGAGCTGAAGTAGAACACGATGAGCCCAATAACGGGGCTTGCGCCAGCCTCGACTGCCAGAATGGAAATAATCGACAGCAGCATGACGCCGAACATGACGAATCCCATGTAGCGACGTTCGCGAATGTCGAATACGACGCCCGCTACAAGGCCGCTTGCTGCCAAAAAGAGGCGCGGCCATTCGTCGACCGCGATGGCGCCTTGCGCGTCGGAAAGCGTGGTTACGCCATCGAGCGTTGAAAACAGGCACGCCAAAATCGCGACCAGGGCAACCGACCAAAGCGCGCGGCTCAGAGGCTGGACGCCTTCCGCCGAGCTGGCGCTTTTCGCCGCATGGGAGCTTTCCGCTACATCGATGCTCCTCGCCGCGTCGGCGTTTTCCGCGTGGTGCTCGATGCTGGCATCGTCGCGCGTGAAGAAAAGGAGCGCCGCTAGTGCCGCGACGCCCATGCACAGCATGGCGGTCTCGCCTGCGCCGGCGGGGATGAGCTGGTTGTTTGCGAATTGCAGCAGAATGCCGGCCGCATAGGCGGAGCCGGCGCCCTTGGCAAGGGAAGGGCTTCCTTCGAATGTGCGGGCCATGGTCCAATGGGCCTGCGCGCCGGCGCACCCTAAAAAGAAGAAGCCAGCGCATCCGACGGTTTGTACGGCGGCGGGGTCGTTGAGCGCAAGAACGGCGACGAGGCACGCAACGGCGCCCGCGGCCTCGGCGGGAGGCGCCCACGCCTGCGAACGTGGGAGCTTCGAGAGCGCGGCGAAAGCGAGAAAGCCCACAACGCTTGCGCCCAAGATAAGCGCCTGCGCGCCTACGACGCCTTCTGCTGGCAGAAGCGTGCCCATGCGCCTGTCGAAGAAAAACTCGCTCCCTAAAAATGCGAACGTAAACAACGCAAGCGCGGCAAGAGATTCGAGAGATTTTCTTTCGATGTGAAGCATGGGCGACCTTACTATATATATGACGCGTTGACGCGAAGTGGCGACTGCATTTGAAATCGGTACATGCCGTCCATTGTAGTTGCGGGCGTGGGTACCTTTTTGTAAAAACCCGCGAAACGCTGTGGCGGAATGGGGCAGGGGCGGGGCAGTCTGCTCTATTCCAACCCAATAGACCGGTTGTTGGTTTCTGGCATGGTTTTTGCTTTTCCCTTCGTATCCACATGCAAGGAGGAGGAAACATGGCAGAAGAAACATTCGAACCGTTTGGCCCGCTGCAGGGCGTGAAGGTTCTTAATCTTTCGCAGGCAATCGCGGGCCCGTTTGCTTGCGCTATGTTGGGCGATTTGGGCGCCGATGTTATTGGCATCGAGAATCCCAAAGGTCGCGATACGAGCCGACCGAATCCCGTGCTTCCCGGCTGGGGCACGCGCATGGATCGCCGCAATTCTCGTTCGCTGTGCATGGATGTGCGTCACGGCCGCGGCCGCGAGCTGTTCTATAAGCTGCTCGAAGACGCCGACATTTTGGTGGACGGCTTCCGTGGCGGCCAGATGGACAAGTGGGGCATGAGCGATGAGGCCCTGTGGGAGGTTAACCCCGCGCTCGTCATTGTGCACATTTCGGGCTTTGGCCAAACGGGCGACCCCAGCTACGTGAGCCGCGCAAGCTTCGACGCCATCGGTCAGGCATTTTCTGGCTACATGGAGATGAACGGTTTCCCTGATCGCGCTCCCGTTCCCGCGTTCCCGCAGCCTTCCGATTACTTCGTGGGCCTGTTTGCCATCGTCGGCGCGCTGGCCGCTCTTAATCGCGCGAAAGAAACTGGGCAGGGCGATTCGATTGATGCCGCCCAATACGAAGCCATGGTGCGTTGCTCGGGCTTCTATGTGGTGAACTACCTGAATGCTGGCGTGCTGCCCAAGCGCGAGGGATCCCATTCGACGAGCTCCGCGGGCTACGGCACCTATACCTGCAAAGACGGCGTGAATCTGTATATCCTCATCTTGGGCGCTGGCGTTGTTCGCAACGCATGCAAGGTGCTCGGCATCGACATCACGGAAGACCCATTCTATGACGGCATGGGTCTGTGCGGCATGGGCACGCATGCTGGCGATATTTTGGAGGGCAAACTCGCCGAATTCTTCGGTACGCATACGGGTGCCGAGGCCGAGGAGATTTTACTCGAAGCCGGCGTTCCCTGCAGCCGAATTTACACGTTTGCCGATTGCGATGCCGACCCTCATTACAAGGCGCGCGAGACGTTTATCACCTGGAAGAACGCTCACGACGACGAAACGATGCGCGGCGTGAACGTGGTTCCGAAGCTGAAGAAGAACCCTGGAAAAATCCAGCGCGGTATGCCGCTCGTCGGCCAGCATAACGAAGAGATCCTGCATGGCCTTGGCGTGAGCGACGAAGAAATCGCCCAACTCTATGACGAGGGCCTCATTCGTCAGGAAACGACACTTACTGGCAAGTAATCGCTTTATCGCATATTCGGCGGCGGCCGTCTTCCCATTCCTCTCATGCCGCCGCACCCCTTTTTGTGAGCCCGTATTCCATTTCCCCTGGATGCGGGCTTCTTTTATATGGGCCAAAACACTGCAGTGGCGCTTCTCGCCTTCCTTCTCCCTAGAGAATGCGTATTTTCCGTCTCGTCGTAGTGTGCGCATGTATTCGGGCCTCACGAAGCGCTATGGCACGGGTTTTGCTTAAGAGAGAGGATTGTTCGTGTTCAAAGGTGTTTCATGATGTCAAAAATCACGTCGTCCAATACGGGGCACGCGCGCCCGTATTTCGGCTTTTTCGTTGTATTCGCGCTTGTCATGTGCATGTTTTGCCCTGTTTCGTTCGGACATAGCTGCGCTGGAATCTTTTATCCCTACGCCGCTGCCGATTTGGGCGTGGGAACGGGCGTGCTGAGCTACTTCACACCCCTTGCGTGCCTTTCCGGCCTCATATTTCTTCCATTTGCGGGGCGTTTGCTGAACAACTGCGACGCGCGCGCTTGCCTTGGTGGATCGTGCTTTGTTGCGGCGCTCGCATTCTTCTTGGTGTCGTTTTCGACGCAATTGTGGCAATACCTCGCGTGCGGTGTTCTTATGGGATTCGGTACCTGCACGCTGATTTATCTGGCCCCCGCGACGCTTATTACGCGCTGGTTCGACAAGAATGCCGGGTTTTATATCGGCCTGGTCGCTGCCTTTACGGGAGTTGGCGGCATGGTGTGGGCGGCTGTCGGCGGCGCGCTCATCCAAGCGTTTGGGTGGCAGATGACGTATCGTGTGTTCGCCGCCATTACGCTCGCGTGCGTGCCAATTATGGTATTCTGCATTGCGAGCAGGCCTTCTGACAAGGGGCTTTTGCCTTATGGAGCGCATGCGGAACGCGTTGCCGCCGATAGCGGTGGGCGGGCTTGTGCGCCGCTCGATGCCGCCGCCCTCGTCGCTCAGCTTGCGCCCGGCGAGCATCCCCGCGCCCGCAAGGGCATTACGGCGAAGGAAGCGTTCAAAATGCCCCAGTTCTATCTCATCATGGGCTTCTGTTTTTGCTTGAATTTCGGCATGTATCTCAATGGAATGGTGCCGTCATACGTGCATACGCTGGCGGTTGGCACGGCGGTTCCCATGCTTGGCGCGTGGGCCACCTCGCTTTCCATGGCGGCCCAGACGGGCACGAAGCTCGGACTTGGATATATAGGAGAAAAGCATCCGTTTTCGGGTGCGATCGCATGCGTCGCTATGGGCGTTGTGGGCGCGGCGCTTATTCTGATTGGCGGTGCCGGCAACGCGGCCGTCGTTATCGCGGTAGGCGCTTTTTCGTATGGCATTTATTACGGTGTTACCAACGTTATGACTCCGTCGCTTGCCCGTAAAACCTTCGGTGGTCTTGAATACTCCATCGTGTATGCCCGCATCTCCATGGCGGCGAATGTTGCCGGCGTGTGCTCGGGATTTTTATGGGGCGCCGTGATCGACATTGCCGGCTTCGAGGTGGCCTTCGTGGGTGCCGCTGTGCTCATCTCCTGCGCTATCGCGTGCACTTTGGGTCTCGCGTATTTCCAGAATCGCGACATCAAGCGTTTTCTCCAGAACGGTGATTCCGAGTAGGCATTTTCGGTTCTGGGAAGAATTCCGAATATCGAAGGGTCGCTTCGGCGGCCCTTCTGCTATTTGCTTGCGGCGTTGAGAAATGCCCGAAAAAGCGGCGTGGCGTTTCCCGAGTATTCAGGATGCCACTGCACGCCCGCATAAAAATGAGATGTGCGACTTTCGGCCGCCTCAATAACGGGGCCGCACGTCGCGGCCGTTTCAAGCAGGGGAGCGATATCGCGAATTGCCTGGTGGTGCATCGAGTTAACGAAAAGCAGCAGGGGTTCATCCGCTTGCTCGGCGTGTTCTTCGCGGTATATCTCGTGAAGAAGCGACTTGGGCGATATGCTCACCTCGTGCCGCCCTCGCTCGTAGGGTTTGGGCTGCTGGTGAAGTCGCGCCTGCTCATCGTCGACGCCTTCTATAAGCGTGAGGTCTTGGTGGAGGGTTCCGCCAAGCGCCACGTTCATGATTTGCAGGCCTCGGCAAATGCCGAGCGTGGGCATGTTCAGCACGAAGGCCCGCCGCGCGATTTGAAGCTCGAAATAGTCTCGTTGCTTGTTGACGGCAAGAATCGATGCATGCCTGCGCGCCTCGCCATACGTTCGGGGCGATATGTCGCCTCCGCCCGAAAGAAGCAGCCCATCAAGGGAAGTGAGCACGTCCTCGATGTAGGAGGGCGAGTCGGAGAGGGGCGCAAGCATGACGGGCATGCCGCCAGCCGCCGCAACGGCGAGCGCATACTCGTGATTTGTCTCGCACATATTCGTCGCGGGATTGATTTCCGCGGTTATTCCAATAAGCGGCTTCATGGTCGCTCGGTCCTTCCATGGCTTAGTGCATGCGCGCCTGCCGTTGCGGCGCTGCAAGGGGTTGCCACATTCTAGGGCAAATAGTGGGTCCCTTTGCTAAAAGCAAGAAGTATGCCAGCTGGAATGCTATGCCGTGGCACGCGTTT
This sequence comes from uncultured Slackia sp., assembly GCA_934661005.1. Classification (GTDB taxonomy): domain Bacteria; phylum Actinomycetota; class Coriobacteriia; order Coriobacteriales; family Eggerthellaceae; genus Slackia. The sequence continues at coordinate 4,209 of CAKUIK010000047.1, read as the reverse complement.
TGCTATGCGCCTCGTTTGAACAACAAAATGCACAAGGAGGCATCGTATGGCAAAAACGAACGACATACCCCGATTCGGGCTCTTGAGCGGTTATCGCGTTGTGATGGTGGGCCTGTCGGTCGCAGCTCCATTTGCCGCCGAGCTCTATGCTGAACATGGCGCCGATGTCATATGGGTCGAAAACCCCACCAATCCCGATATGGGGCGATTTTCGCAGCATGGCGCTTCGACGCAGCAAGATCGTCGCAATATGAGAAGCCTCGCCATGAACTATTTGAAAGGCGAAGGGCGCGATGCTTTCCTGAAGCTTATCGAAACCGCCGACGTGCTTATCGAGGCGTCAGTCGGAGGGCGCTTTGCGAGCAAGGGCCTTGGCGACGAGGCGCTGTGGTCGGTGAATCCGCGCCTGGTCATTGCCCATATTTCTGGTTTTGGACAGACGGGCATAGAGAGCTACGTGAAGCGCGCGAGTTATGACCCGATCGCTCAGGCGTTCGGTTGCGCAATGCGCATGAACGGCATTGAGGGCCAGCCGTCGGTTCCGGCCATGCCATTCCCGGGCGATTATTCCGCCGCATTTTACGCGTTCGGCATGACGCTCGCCGCCCTGTTGAAGCGTCAGGAAGCCGGCCGTGGCGAATCTATCGACGTGGCGCAATTCGAAACGATGATGCGCATCCAATCGCAGTATCCCATCAAAGGCTGGACGTATGGCGAGGAATACGTGAAGGAAGGCACGCATAGCCTCATTTGCGCCCTGTACGGAACGTATGTGTGCAATGACTGCGAAGAGGTATATGTGCTGTTCTTGGGCCCGGGCGTTTTAAAGGCTGGCCTGCCGTTGCTTGGCCTGGAGTATGGCAGCGAGCTTTTTCCCGAAGGGGAGGGCATTATTCCTTACGGAAGCCATGCGGCCGACGTCGCGGAAGAGGCATTCGCGAACTTCCTTGCGCAGCACACTGCGGAAGAAGTCGAGACGATTCTGAACGAGGTCGGTGTGCCGTGCTCGCGCCTGATGAATTATGAACAGGCTGCGGCCGACCCTCATTATCAAGCGCGAGGCGTTGTCGAGACGTGGCCGGCGGTTGACGGCTCGCACGAAATATCGGGCGTGAAGGTTGTGCCCGATCTCGCGAATTACCCCGGCCGCGTATGGCGCGGCGCGCCATGCACGGGCCAAGACAACGACGACATTCTGGTCGAGCTTGGCTTTTCTTCGAGTGCGATTGCCGAGATGTACGAACGCGGTCTTTTGGGCAAAAAATCCTACAAGGAATCTTTCGCAAATTAGCAAAACTGGCACAAAAGTTGCTCATAAGTTGTCATGAAAGTTCTCAGCCTTGCAATGTTTGGCGAGGGGTGGGAGCTGGGACACAACACAAGGAGGTTGTTGCATGAAGTCAACTGATCTGCCGAAGTTCGGCAACCTTCACGGCCTGAAGGTCATCAATGCGGCGTCCGTTATCGCGGGCCCGTTTGTATGCGGCCTTTTCGCCGAACAGGGCGCTGACGTTATTGAGCTGGAGAGCGTGAAGGCTCCCGATATGTATCGCATGTATGGCGACGCATGGTCGGCCGAGCGTCGCAACCAGCGCATGATGACGCTGAACATTCCGAGCGACGAAGGCAAGGAAGTGCTGTTCAGGCTCATTAAAGACGCCGATGTGCTCGTCGAGTCGTCCAAGGGCGGCACGTGGGCGAAGTGGGGTCTCACCGATGACGTTCTGTGGGAGCACAATCCCGCGCTCGTCATTCTCCACATTTCGGGCTTCGGCCAGACGGGCGACCCCGATTACGTGAAGAAGGCCAGCTTCGACCCCATTGGCCAGGCTTTCTCGGGCTACGCGAGCCTCAATGGCTTCCCGGGCACGCCGCCTTCGGTCACCAAGCCTTTCACGGGCGACTACATGACCGGCCTCATGGGCGCATGGGCGACGCTCGCCGCCGTTATCCATGCCAAAGAAACGGGCGAAGGCGAGTCTATCGACTGCACGCAGTTCGAATCGCTCGTTCGCGTTCAGGGCGCAACGCTTTCCGACGGCATCAACCATGGCATTCAGCCCACTCCTATCGGCAACGAAGACTTCGTGGGCGCATGCGCTGGTTCGCAGAAGTGCAAAGACGGCTATGTGCAGGTTGCTGTTGGCGGCGTCGGCCCCGTTTCGAAGCTCGTTGATTTCTTCGGCTTCAAAGACGATCCCGACTTCCAGCCCTTCGGCACCTATCCGTCGATCACCCGCGCTCCGGGTTGCAAAGACATCAACGACCCCCTGCCGGCTCGTGCGGCCAAGTTCCGCGCGGCGCTCGACGAGTACTGCCTGTCCCACACCGTCGATGAGGTGAACCAGCAGTTCAGCTCCATGGGCGTGCCGGTGAGCCCGCATATGACCTATGAGCGCATGCTGAAAGACCCGCAGTATCAGGCTCGCGAGGTGTTTGTCGATTGCTTCGACGAGGTTACCGAAACCACCGTCAAGCAGGTGAACATGTTCCCGAAGTTCAGCAAGCACCCAGGTCAGATTGTGCGTGGCGGCGCGAAATACGATGCCGACACCGCCGACGTGATGGCTGAGCTCGGCTATACCCCCGAGGAAGTCGAGGCGCTCTACGAGAAGGGCGTCTTGAAGAAGGGCAAATAGGCCCTCGAAAGTCCTGCCGCTTTTGACAGGCATTGAAGTTTGATCCCCCGGGCCGCGTGTTTGGGCGCGCGGCCCCGTGAGATGGTCGGCGAAAACGAGTTCCGATTTCTTGTTGCAGCGGGAAATGGGCACGGTTTTTGCTGATGTTTGGATGCATTCCGATGCATCAGAGAAAGCTCGAAACAAGGAGAGAAAAATGGGAACTGAGAATGTGAAGGGCAGCAATTACGCATGGGCAGTCGCCATTGCGTGCATTGCGTTCTACGCTGTTCCGCTGGGCTTTGCTGCCAACCATGCGGGCCTGTTCATTACCCCGGTCATGAATGAATTTGGCTGGTCTCGTACCGACGCCACCCTGTTCATGTCCATCCAGCCTTGGGTTGCCGCCCTGTGCACCCCGCTCGCTGGCAAGCTTATTTCCAAGTACAATCCCCGCTGGATCATGACCGCCGCAGTGCTGGTCTTCGGTTTGGCCAACCTCGCTTGCGCTTGGTTCACCGAGCCGTGGCAGTGGAACGTCTACGGCGTGCTTTACGGCGCTTCCGCATCGTTCTGGATGTACATCGCTACCCCGACCATGGTTAACCGCTGGTTCGCTAAATCCAACGGTACCGTGATTGGCGTTATCGGCGTTATGGTGTCGGTGTTCGGCGCCATCATGTCGCCCATCATCAATGGCTGGATCGCGAGCATGGGTTGGCAGACCGCTCGTATCATCTGCTCTGTGATCGTTATCGTCGTTGGCGGCGGCCTGACTGCGGCCCTGCTGCGTGAGTCCCCCGAGAAAATGGGCGTTCTGCCTTGGGGCTACGGCACCGTCGATGAGAAGAAGTCCGAGGCTGCTTCTCAGATCGCCGTTGGCGCTGACGAGGGCGCAACCGCTGCTCAGGCTCGTAAGAACCCTGCTCTGTGGCTGCTCATCGTCATGGCTGGCTTCTTCGTCATTTCTGCTTCGTTCGTTCAGCAGCTCGCCTCTTACGCTTCCACGGGCGAACTCGGTGCTGCCGTCGGCGCAATGGCCGTTTCCATCGCCATGATTGCTTCCATCATCGGCAAGTTCAGCCTGGGCTGGCTGTGCGACCACATTGGCGCTCGCATGACCGGTGTTATCGCTGGCGTTCTGGGTGGCGCTGGCGCCGCTATCGCCTTCTTCGCTGGTGCGAATGTCATGGGCTTCTACGTTGGCGTTGCCCTGTTCGGCGTTGGCTACTCCGCTCTGAACATCGTTCCCCCGATGACCTGCCGTCAGGCCTTCGGCAACAAGGACTACGCGAACATCTTCTCGATGGTCGCTACCGGCCTGAACGTGTTCTCCGGCTTCGCCGCTCTGATCTACGCTCAGATCTTCGACATCACGGGCTCCTTCGCTGGCGCCTTCTGGATGATCATCATCTTCTACGTGCTCGTCATCGTCCTGTCGCTGGTCATCGTCCCCATGGGCCGCAAGTCCTGGGCGAAATAAACACCCCACGTATGCTCGTCGCTTAGGCGAGCAGGCATAAGGAATGCGTGGTTCGGGGCTGCAAACCCGAACCAACAGAGAAAGCCCTCGTTATCGAGGGCTTTCTTG